>JAAYZH010000242.1 GCA_012514965.1 Clostridiaceae bacterium
GAGGCTAGCTCCATGCGTACACGCTGCAAAATCTGCCAGGCGGTAGAACTGCGTTCACGGTTCTTGATCAAATTCTCGTTATGACGCGAACGAATTTCGGCCAGATCACCGACGCGCTCGTTTTCTAATTCAAGGCGAGCCGTAAGCTGGCGTCGCTGCAGCAAGATCTGCTCCAGGCCTTCCTTTTTCTCTTGTTCTTTACTCAAGTTGGCAGCGAGCCCCTGCGCTGAATCCGTTTTTTCCTTGCTGAGGCGCTTGATGTCAGCCTGATTTTGCTCGAGTTTGCTCTGGAGGCGGACTCGATTTTGCTCATACTGACTGATGTGAGAATTCAGTAAGACCTCATCGTGGCTGAGGCGGCTTAGACTTTCGGCCAGAGCAGTCAGTGCAGCTTCCGTCGCGGTCAGTTCAGCTTTACCGCGGTCCATGGCGCTGTGTTGTTTGTCAGCCAGTTCTTGTGCCGCTTGAATTTCGCGGGCCAAATCCTCCAGCAAGCGCTGACGCCCCAGAATACCGCTGCTCTGCTGCTTGCGTGACCCCCCGGACATGGAACCGCCGGGATTGAGCAAGTCTCCATCCAAACTGGCAATACGCAACCGAAAGGAGCTGGCTTTGGCCATGGCTACCGCTTGATCCAGGGTGTCTGCAACAATGGTTCGCCCCAAAGCGTAGTCAACCGCGCTGCCGATCGCGGCTTTGTACTCCACGAGCTCACTGGCGATTCCACGGTAGCCCGGCATACGCCTGACGGTGTTTAGCAGAGCGTCCTGCGGGGCGCTGCCCTGGACACGGTTCAATGGCAAAAACGTAGCCCTGCCCCAGCGTTTCTCCTTAAGTGTCTGTATCATATTGCGAGCCACATCCTCATCCGCAACGACGATGTGCTGAGCCGTGGCACCCAAAATACTCTCAATAGCAGCCTCGAACTCCTGCGGTACTTGCAGAAGGTCGGCAAGGGGTCCGTACACACCTTGTTTGCTGCCTTTGGTCCATTCCATCAGATGCTTGACCGGGTAACTATAGCCTTCATAACTTTCAGCCAGCTCAGCCTGCATCTGCTGCTGATACTGAAGATTATGAATGCGCTGTTCGGTAGTCCGGAGCGCCTGTTCCGTTTCGGAGAGAGTCAGACGCTGTTCTTCTCGGCTGCGATCGAGCTCCTGACTTTGCTTGCGCAAAGCGAGAGTCTCCGTTTTTAATTGCGAATGCTGTTCTGCAAGACGATTGCTTTCGTTCTCATCCTGGTCGAGCTCACTGTCCACGGCCAAAAGGTCACGCTCCAACATCTCCAGATGAGTCCGCAGAACTTCTTGGTTTGTTTGTTCTTCCCGGATCTGCTGCTGTAAATCTTGCAAACTCGAACGCGTCTGGTTTTCTTCATCTTCCAGAGCCTGCTGCAAAAGAAATGATGACTGCCGATCACGGATGGCTTGCTGGTAGTTGTGTTCATGCAACGTAAGGTCGTGTTTGGCTGCTTCGCCAAGAGCTTCAAGTTCTTCATACTCTTGAGCTTTTGCATTTTCTTCACTCAATAGTTCTGCTTGTCTGCCTTCCAGCTCTTTATTTTGGCTCATGTAGCGAACTTTGCGAGCAGCAATCTGCTCTAGTTGCTGCAAGGCCAGGGCCTGGTTTTGCTCGAATTGATTGATTTCAGCCTTTATTTCGTTTTCTTCAAGTTGCAAAGTCCGCAGAATTTCTCCGCTTTCCTGCATTGCCTCGCGCTGTCTTGCGTTCTCTTCCAAGATTCTGCTTTTTTGTGCTTCAGCTTCTTCTGTATTCGCTGTAAGCTCCGCCAATTCCTGCGTAAAACGCTTGACATCGGCTTCTTTGTGGTCAATTTCGTAGTAGAGCAAGGCCAAATCAAGGCCTTTCAGTTCATCACGCAGCCTCAAGTAAGCATTGGCTTTTTTGGCCTGCCGTTCTAACGGAGACTTCTGTTTCTCAATTTCCTGCAGAATGTCATTTAGACGAAGAAGATTTTGTTCCGTGTGCGCAAGTTTTTTGTCCGCCTCTTCTTTACGCAGCTTGTATTTGGTAATACCACTGGCTTCATCCAGCATCTTTCTGCGAAGCTCAGCTTTACCGCTCAAAATATCATCGACTCTGCCCTGGCCAATCATGGAGTAGCCATCACGTCCGATACCGGTATCCAGGAACAACTCATTGATATCTTTCAGACGGCAGCGGCTGTCATTGAGCAAATACTCGCTCTCCCCTGAACGGTAAATCCTTCGGGAGACACGAACCTCCGGGAAATCTACCGGGAGGGTTCTGTCACTGTTATCCATGGTCAAAGTAACTTCTGCGTAAGACAGGGGCCGACGCGTTTCGGTTCCCGAAAAGATAAGCTCCTCCATTTTGCTTGTGCGCAGCGTGCGTACGCTTTGCTCACCCAAAACCCAGCGAATGGCATCCGTAACATTAGACTTGCCGCTGCCATTAGGCCCTACGATAGCCGTAACACCTTCATGAAAACGAATTACGGTTCTCTCTGGAAAAGATTTGAACCCTTGTAATGTCAACGATTTTAGAATCATGCTCTTGTTACAAAGCCTTCCTTGTCTTGTGCCTCGACAGATTCCAGAAATATCCGAGCAGCTTCCTGTTCGGCTGATTTCTTTGAGCTAGCTGTCGCGGATGGATATAGTATGCCCTTATACTGTACTGCAAACGTAAATTGTCTCTCGTGGGCCGGACCCTCAGCAGCTAATAAAACAAACTGCACATCCGGACTTACTTCGCGCATTTGCAAATATTCATAGAGTCGACTCTTATAGTCGTAGACGATTTCACCGCCGATCGCTCGATCGAGCGTATCTTCGAAGAGACGCAAGACAAAGGTTTCAGCCGCTTCCCAGCCGCCATCCAGGAAAACTGCGCCGATTAAAGCTTCCATTGCATCCTCAGCATTGGAACGTTTCAAACGACCCAAGGTCTTTTCCTCACCTTGACCCAGACGCAAAAACTCGGGCAAGAGCAGCTGCTCCGCAATGGCAGAAAGACTCTCAGAACGTACCGTCAGCGAACGAATACGGGTCATACGACCTTCTGGAAGCTGTTCTAGTCTCAAGTAAAGTTGCTTGCTGATTACAGCGCTCAAAATCGAATCGCCCAAAAACTCAAGACGTTCGTTGTCACTTCCGCTGCCGGGGTTTTCGTTGGCAAACGAAGAATGCGTCAACGCCTCCTGGAGCAAGGATGTGTCACGAAAACGATAAAGGATGAGCTTGTCTTGCAGGTGATCGAAATCGAGCCTGCCAGCGCTGCGAGGGTCATTGGCCAAAATCATTACTCCTCTTCAAGTTCGACATTTCCTCACGGGAAACACTTGAAGTATTGTAACATGGACAGCACTGCAACAAAACCTGTGGCAACTTCTTCGGTATAAAAATTGCACAGGAGCTTGCGCGCCTGTGCAATAATGGTCTAACCGATAACATCCTGAAGTAAAACTTACTCGGCGTTATTTCTGATGTAGTTTACAGCGTCACCGACCGTAGCAATACGCTCAGCTTCCTCATCCGGAATAGCCATGTCGAATTCTTGCTCGAGAGCCATGATCAACTCTACGATATCGAGTGAATCAGCATTCAAGTCATCAATAAAGTTTGCATCCATGGATACATCGTCCGCTTCAACACCCAACTGGTCAACCAAAATTGCTGTTACTTTCTCAAGAATTTGTTCATTCGTCATATCGAAACCTCCAAAATATCAATTCAATGAATTAAGTCTCAAATCTTTTAAGTAAAGATAAGTCACGGTGAATATAAGTGTAAAAAAATAGTTTGTCAATAAATGAAAATCGTATTTTTATCAGAGAATGGTTTTTCAAAGCCAAAAGATTGACAAAAACAGAGCATTCTTCAGGCTACTCTGTCAAAAGTCCTCGGTTCTTAAGCAAGTAGTCAACACCCGATATGATTGTCATGGCAACGGCCAAAAGCACACTGACCGTGACGATTGCAGAAATATATGGCAGTAAGGCGATATTCGGGAACCAAGTGCGAATAATTTCTTCGAGCATCAACAGAATAATCGACACGTTTTGTGTAACAGTCTTGAGCTTCCCTTGTTTGCTGGCAGCAATGACCGTTCCTTTTTCCATCGCCAAAAGACGAATGCCTGTCACACTAAATTCTCTAAAGAGAATGATGATTGGTACCCAGGAAGAAAGTCTGCCGATTTCTACCAAAGCGGTGAAAGCAGCAAGCACTAGAAGCTTATCAGCGATCGGATCCATGAACTTTCCCAGATTCGTCACAATGTTGTGCTTGCGAGCGATTGCGCCATCCAGATGATCTGTATAGGAGGCTACGCTGAAAATCAGCAAGGCAATGATCATGCCATATTGACTTACGAATGTGTTCCAGCCTGCAAAAGCCTCAAATGGCAGCGGCAGCATAAAGATCAACATGACCGGGATTAGATAGATACGCAAAACCGTCAGCTTATTTGGTAAATTCATAGCATGACTCCTGTCAACTCGTAATTGTCCGCATCGATAATTCTTACCATCACTCTTGTGCCCAGTACAGGCTCTGCTTCACTCTGGTTTAAGACCAGAATGTGAGAATCCACTTCCGGATTTTGCCAAGCGGATCTTCCTAGATAATATATACCATCCGGAGAAACATCTTCAATCTTTACTTCAATTGTTCTCCCGATAAAACTCTGCAGATGAGAATGGGAGATTTCGCGTTGCAGTTCCATCACTTTCTCGTAGCGCTCTTGTTTGACCGTTTCGGATACCTGATCAGGCATGCTGAAAGCCTTCGTCCCTTCTTCAGGGCAAAAACTAAAACAACCCAGCATCTCAAATTTCTGTTCACGAATGAAATCCGTTAATTCAGCGAAATCCGCTTCGCTTTCGCCAGGATAACCCACCATCACCGTGGTGCGAATCACTGCCTCCGGCAGCTCTTGTCTGATCTTCGCAAAACGCTGACGCAGAGTTTCTGTGGTTTCGCTGCGATCCATGGCGCGTAAAATTCGATCGGAAGCATGCTGAATCGGTATGTCGAAGTAGGGAACGACCTTGGGGTTATTCTTATAGACTTCGAGCAGTTCATCATTTACGCCGGCGGCATAGAGATACAAAACACGAAGCCAACGTAAGCCTTCCACTTTCGCAAGCTCTTCCAGCAAGGCGGCCAAACGCCTCTCGCGGAACAGATCGAGGCCATAGAAGCCGCTGTCCTGGGCAATCACAATCAGTTCATCATAACCTGCTTCAACAAGATCACGCGCTTCGGCGAGAATCTCTTCTGGTTTGCGAGATTGAAAAGGCCCGCGAATACCTGGAATTGCGCAAAATGCGCAATGGTTCGAACAGCCTTCAGCGATCTTCAGGTAGGCATAATGTGTGGTAGAAGGCTTATGCAGCACAGGCATGCGCATGTGTGCCAGTCCGTCCTCTCGCTGCTTGGAACGATAAATCTTACTTAGAAAAGCTCCTTCATGCTGGTCTGCCGTTGACGCTGTCTTGTAGTGATCCTCAATGGAGGTAACAATATCCTTGTAATTGCGCACGCCAAGAATTGCATCTACTTCAGGCATATCTGCCTGCATCTCTTCTGCATAGCGCTCAGATAGACAACCTGATACGATAAGAAGTTCGCAATGTCCGCTATCCTTAAGCTCAGCCATTTCAAGTATGGCACCGATGGATTCCTGCTTTGCGGACTCAATGAACCCACAAGTATTTACGACGATTATTTCAGCATCGTCCGCCTGGCTGGTCATTTGAAAACCCCTGTCACGACAAATTGCGGACATGTACTCCCCGTCGACCAGGTTCTTGGCACAACCTAGACTATATAAAAAGATCTTCTTCTGTGTAAGCTCTGAGTGGTTGATTTGCATTTATGGACGATGCCATCCCTTCTGACTCCCTATGGGTAATTGTGTCTTAACCAGTCTAAAGTAACTTGACTGCCAAAGCCGCGACTCGCTGCCTTCCGCATTATGGCGGCTAATGCTTTCTGCGAATCTACGTAATTATCGACATCATGGAGCCAAACGTCAATCAAATGGGCAGCCTGCTGACTAAGAAATTCTCCAACAAGCGTAAAATCACTCTCTGCACCAGCCAAAGCTTCGTAAATACTCTCCTCTTTAATGCCAAGACGACGCATACGCTGTGCTAAAGCTTGTTGGCTCTCTGCCTTGCGTCCGCGTCGCTCTCGTGCCAGACTCGCTGCCAGAGCATCGTCATGAAGATAACCATCATGAGCGAGTCCAGGCATTATCTCGGCTATTAATTCGCAACTATGGCCCTTCTCAAGAAGCTTCTTACGGACGGCTCCGCTGCTGCGATATCGTCCCGCTGCGTATTGTACAGCATCCATTCGGCAGGCTAATCGGGCAGCTTCTGCTGCCCGCTCTGCCTCCGACTTCTCAGAGACTATCGATTCCCAGGATATCATCAATCAATTCCTCACCGGACTTCCCTTTGCCATCCGGTACTGTACCTGCAATTTTCACGTCCTCTGCTTCAAGTTCTTCTTCATCGGCTTCATCCAGGTTGTGAATCACACGAATCTGATGTTCGATTATATCGCGCGTTTCCGGGTTATCATCCAGCCATTGACGCGCATTCTCGCGCCCCTGGCCGATGCGCTCGTCCTTGTACGAAAACCAGGCACCGCTCTTGCGGACGATATCCTCTTCAACAGCTAAATCAAGAATGCTGCCGGATTTCGAAATTCCTTTTCCATAGATCAGGTCAAATTCAGCTTCTTTAAAAGGAGGAGCCATCTTATTCTTCACAATTTTGACGCGCGTACGATTGCCAATCGATTCAGTGCCCTGTCTAAGCGTCTCAATACGGCGAACATCCAGACGAACTGACGAATAGAACTTAAGTGCGCGGCCTCCGGGAGTCGTCTCGGGATTGCCAAACATGACACCGACCTTCTCACGCAATTGATTGATAAAGATGACCACTGTCTCGGACTTGCTGATGACAGCAGTGAGCTTGCGTAAAGCCTGGGACATCAGTCTGGCTTGCAGGCCCATGTGCGAATCGCCCATTTCGCCGTCGATCTCTGCTTTGGGAACCAGAGCCGCGACCGAGTCTACTACTACTACGTCAACTGCGCCGCTTCGAACCAGAGCCTCACAAATTTCCAGCGCCTGTTCGCCATTGTCCGGCTGAGAAACAATAAGGTTATCCACGTCTACACCAAGATGTCCTGCGTAAGTGGGATCCAACGCATGCTCTGCGTCGATGAAAGCCGCTGTGCCGCCCGAGGCCTGGGCTTCCGCAACAATATGCAAAGCTACAGTTGTCTTACCGGATGACTCCGGTCCATAGATCTCGACAATTCTACCGCAGGGTACACCGCCTATGCCTAAAGCAATGTCAAGTGTAAGCGCACCGGTGGGAATCGACCGCACAACAACTTGTGACTGGTCTCCCAGCTTCATGACAGATCCCTTGCCAAATTGAGACTCTATCTTATCAAGGGCAGACTGCAGTGCCTTCTCACGTTCATCATGAGTAACATTACTGACTTCCTGGGTGGACTTTCCACTCTTCTTCTTAGCCATGTGTAACCTCCGTACCAATCGAACAATTGTTCTTATTATAGTCTAAAGCAAACGCGAAGACAATGCCTAAAAAACGACAAATATCCACAAATAGCAAGCTCGTTTGCATCTTGCTAACAGTGAATTATAAATCAATAGTCGCTCGACAACTGTCCCAAAAGAGCTTTGCGCAGCTGATTAAGTGCCTGTTTTGTTGCATTGTCGCGAATCTTCTGGCGGTTGCCTCTGAAATGAAACTCCACGGCATATGTACCCTCGGGAGCAGCAACAGCTATGTAGACCAGACCTACAGCTTTGCCCTCTGACGCGTCAGGCCCGGCATTCCCGCTCACAGAAACACAATAATCAGCCTCGAAAAGAGCTCTGCCTTTTTCAGCCATCTGAACTGCGGCTTCACGGCTGATCGCTCCGAAGGACGCGAGTACTGCCGATTCGACTCCCAGAACGCTGGCCTTGACCGGGGTCTGATAAGCGCATAGTCCGCCTCGCAGCACTGCTGAAACTCCGGCAACTTTAGCAAGTTCCGCGGTGACCTGCCCGGCAGTGCAAGATTCAACAAACGCTGCAGATTGAGCTGTGCTGATGAGGAGATCCGCAACCACCTCTGTAAGCGAGCGATTGCCAATTTCGTAGATGTACGTTCCCAGACGCTGTTGTACTTGCTCGAGCATAGCTTGGGCGGCTGCACCGCTCTGTCCGTTCCGGCGTTTTTCGGTCAAGCGAAAGGTCACTTCTCCGGTCGAAGCATAGGGAGCCAATGAAGGATTCGTGTGCGTGTCATCTAGGAGATCCGCAAGAATTTCGGCAGCATCCGATTCTCCGATGTCGATCATGTGAATAAAAGTATTGTCCAGAACAGATGTCGCGTGCTCTTGCAACAGAGGCTTCACAGTCTCGGTAAACATCAGCTGATTCTCGTTGGGTGGTCCAGGCAAAAGCACCAGCAGGCAGCTGCACTTTTCGCCGTCCATTTTCGGTATCAGCGCACCTGGGGCGGTGCCATTGTAATTAGGAATCGAGCGGGCATGTTCCGGGAGCAGCGCCTGCTTGAGATTCGACTTGGCCATGGGACGTTTACGATTCAGAAAGTAAGATTCGATCGTCGCAACTGCCTCCTGATCCAGGAGCAGGTTTTGGCCCACCGCTCTGGCAGCAACTTCCATCGTGATATCATCCTGTGTGGGCCCAAGCCCGCCGGTCAGAATGACAACATCACTTCTGGACATCGCCAGTTTGAGCATGTCCAGGAGCCGGTCGGGGTTATCCCCCACTACCGTTTGGTAATGCGAATCAATACCCAGGTTCTGCAGTTCACGAGCCAGGTACGCAGCGTTGCTGTTGATGATCTGCCCCATCAAAATTTCAGTGCCGACTGCAATAATTTCCGCAGTTCTTATTAGCAAATTGCCGCATAGATTCATTCAATATTTCCTTCGTGCATTGCGTAGCACAGTAATGTGTTCTCCAGAAGCATGGCAATGGTCATCGGTCCTACTCCGCCCGGAACCGTCGTGATATAGGCCGCTTTTTCGCTGACCGGGCCAAAGTCTACGTCGCCTGTGACTTTGCCGTCTTCGTCGCGGTTGATACCGACGTCGATGACAATCGCGCCATCTTTTACCATGTCCGCTGTCACGAAATGGGCTTTGCCGAGGGCGGCAATAATGACGTCGGCCTGCCTGGTCAGAGTTGCAAGATCCTTGGTACGAGAATGTGTCACGATGACGGTGGCGTTTTTTTGCAACAGCAGCTGCAGCATGGGTTTGCCGACTGTGTGGCTGCGGCCAATCACGACAGCAAGTTTGCCTTCAAGGCTTTCCCCGCACTCTTCGAGCAAACGCATCACGCCAAAGGGCGTACACGCAACCGGCGCAGGTAAGCCCAGAGCCAGGCGGCCGATGTTGATGGGGTGAAAGCCGTCGACGTCTTTGTCCGGAGAAATTTGCTCAAGGAACGTAGGCTCAAGCGAGCGCAATGCCTCCGGCAATGGCAGTTGCAGCAAAATACCGTCAACTGCAGGATCCTCGTTCAGCTCCTTGATGACCTCCTGGAGTTCAGTTTCGCTGACGTCTGCCGGGAGGCGTTTCATCATTGATTGAATACCGCTGAATGCACAGACTTTTTGTTTGTTCCTGACATAGATAGCAGATGCTGGATCATCGCCGGCCAAAATAACTGCCAGACAAGGCTGTCGCCTGCCCTCCGCTGCAAGCGCGGCAACGCGAGCTTTTACTTCTTCCTTTACCTTCCGGGAAACCTGTTTTCCGTCAATTATCCTGGCTGTCATCTCGATTCTCCTCCACGTGGGCTTGAGCCTTGTGTAAGGCCCACTCAGTTCTGCTTAGGATCACTTTACGCGGCTTACTGCCCTCAAAGGGGCCGATATACCCTTTCATTTCCATTGCGTCTATAAGGCGTCCTGCGCGCGGATATCCGATGTTCAAGCGTCTTTGCAAGACGGATACAGAAGCGTAGCCGGCGTCGAGGATGACTTCTACAGCTTCATTAAGCAATTCATCTTCATCGGGTTCGGCGGAGCTGCCGCCGGTATCGACGCCAGGCGCAAGCGTTGAAACAATTTCCTCCGCTACTTTCTTGTCGTAGCTCTTGAGGTTTTGGGCCTTCAAGAAAGAGATGACATTCTCAACTTCGTGGTCACTGACAAAGGCGCCTTGACCGCGGGTCGGCTTGGAAGCACTTTGCGGAGAATACAGCATGTCGCCTTTGCCCAACAATTTCTCAGCGCCGCCACCATCCAAAATCGTGCGCGAGTCTACTTGAGATGAGACCGCAAAGGCAATTCTGGAAGGGATATTGGCCTTGATTACGCCGGTAATAACATCTACTGAGGGTCGCTGTGTTGCGATAATCAGATGAATGCCCGCCGCGCGAGCCATGGCAGTCAAACGCGAGATCGCGTCTTCGACTTCATTGGCCGAGGTAGCCATAAGATCTGACAACTCATCGATCACCAGGACAATGAACGATAGTTTCTCATAACCGCCAAGTTCAGCTTCTTCATTATATCCGCGCATGTCGCGAACATGACGTTCAGCGAACAGCTGATAGCGGCGAGTCATTTCTGCGACGGCCCAGTTTAGGGTATTGGCAGCTTTTTTGGGATCCGTCACGACCGGAGCCAGCAAGTGTGGAATTCCCCCATATACGGATAGTTCCACCACCTTGGGATCAATCAGGATCAGACGCATTTCTTTGGGCGAACAGCGGTAGAGCAAGCTAATCAGGATGGTATTGATGCAGATTGATTTGCCCGAGCCCGTTGCGCCGGCAATCATTAAGTGAGGCATTTTGGACAGATCACAAAAAATCGGCTGGCCGGGAATATCTCGCCCCAGCGGTACAAGCAATTTCTCTTTGCGAATCTTGTAATCTTCAAATTCCAACATGGAACGCAAGCCGACAATAGCAGTCTCCGTATTCGGAATTTCGATGCCGATCGCGGATTTACCCGGAATCGGAGCTTCAATTCGCACAGAAACGGCTGCCAAACTCAACGCGATGTCATCCCCAAGACCGACAATCTTACTGATCTTAACTCCCGGACCTGGTTTGAGCTCAAAGCGAGTAATCGAAGGTCCGGTAGTGATATGGACAACCTTTGCATCGACTCCAAAGCTGGCCAAAGTTGCCTCTAATTTGGCTGCCATGTCGTGGATGCGGCGCGCATTTGAAGTACTGTTGATGACCGGTCGGGGCTCCAGTAAAGTCAACGGCGGAAACTCATA
>JAAYZH010000027.1 GCA_012514965.1 Clostridiaceae bacterium
AATGGCAACATTTGCCGCTGTACGTCCTCGCCTCACGAATACCACCGAAAGTTGCCACAAACACCCCCGGAAATGACAACATTTGCCGCTTCCAACCTGAAAAATTACTATGACTAACTCGACTTTTTCAGTGTCCTCCATTGTAACAGGGGAAATGCTCTTGTGGGTGCGAATGCCGGCGGGTCGAATACGCGTGATCTCCCAGCCTTGGCTCATCCCCCCCGAGGCCAAAGCCCAGCCCACAAACAATTATTGCCTGGCCTTCACAGGCCTGGATCTGGACGCCGAGCATCGTCGCCTCCTAGGCATGGGGGTCGAGATTGTCAGCGAGACGCGGCAGCAACCGTGGGGTACCCGCAATCTGAGTTTACATGATCCGGATGGATATCTGCTTTTCTTGCGCCAATTCTGATAACTGAAGTTCGGAAGATTACGTAAGAATGACCACAATACCCTATGCGCTTGCAATGAATAAGGCCCGGCGGATTTCTAACCGTCGGGCCTTGTGGATAGAGGTGCAGTCAGCTGTCTAGGCTTCCGTTTTCTTGGGATCACGGAAGAGCAGGATGCACACCAGCGCTGCCGCAAAGGCGACAGGAGCGTAGATGAACAGAGAGGTGAAGCTGTCTGTCAGGTCGCGGATCAGGCCGAAGAGGATGGGGCTGGCAATCGCGGCGCTGAAGGAGAAGAGGTAGTAGTAGCCGGTGTAGGTGCCGAGGCCGTCCTTTTGGCCAATCTCGAGGACCATAGGCAGGGAATTGATATTGATCATCGCCCAGAAGAAGCCGCCGATCAGGAGCAGTACGCGGATGGCAGTGATGTTCATGACCAGATTGATGGGGATAAAGACTGCGGTCAGGCCGATCAAGCCGATCATGATGGCACGGCGGCGGCCGATGCGGGTGGCGATAAAGCCGGATGGTATCGCGAAGGCGACGAAGGACACGGAGAAGAAGGCCAGAAGCATGGCGGCTGAGCCCTCGGCTACACCCAGGTGCTGGACGGCGAAGGTCGTGAAGAAGGTCTCCACTGCGTTGTAGCCGCAGAACCAGAAGAAAATCGCCAGGAGAATCAAGAGCAAGTTGCGTTTCTGTTCGTGGGGCAGAGCCTTGAAGGCATTGAGACTCAGGGCACTCTTGGGCTTATCCGCTGCCTTTTCGCGGGCCTGCAGTTCACCCCGGAGATTGCGGATGCGGTTGTCCTTTTCTTTGACAAAAACAAACAAAACAATCACGGCAATCAGCATGACCGTGCTGCCCATGATGAAGGTGGCTTGGCGGCCGAAACTATTCGCGATTTTGCCGCCGATCAGGAAGGCCACGATACTGGCCATGCCACCCATGAGATTGATTACGCCATTGGCCTTGGACCAGTGACGGCTGGGGGTCAGGTCAGGCATCAGGGCCACGATGGGCGCTCGCCACACCGACATGCCGAAGTTGAAGACAATGACCAGCAGCATCAGAGGAATGAGGCTCTTCATGCTGGGAATGAACATAAAGAGCAGGGCGCACAAGGGCGCGGCTACCATGATGTAGGGGACTCTTTTGCCAAAACGCGTGCGGGTGTTATCGCTCAGCGAGCCGAATAGGGGCTGAAAGACCACGCCAAAAATATTGTCAATGGTCATGATCATGCCAATCACGGCTGTGGAGGCGATAAAATCACCCAGGACCAAAGGAACGAAGCTGTTGTAGAGGGACCAGAGCAGGGAAGAGGCAAAGAAGCCTGTGCCGATGAGAAAGGTTTTCCCGTAGTTGAGTCTTTCGGGAGCGCTTGACTGCGTCTGCATGATGATTCTCCTTCCGGAAAAGAACTTTATTTGCTTCCATTATAAACAAGCTATGTTCATTGTGGGCCGGGATTTTTCAGCCCCACATTTCCGTCGCGCAAGGCCAGAGCCAAAGCCGGGTCATCCGTAATCAGCGCATCCGGCTCCAAGGTCAGCAGCTGTCGCAGACGATCCGGGCTGTTCACCGTCCAGGGGCGCACCGCAATCCCCAGCGCATGAGACTCAGCGACGTAGTCCGGAATCACAAGATTCGCGTAGTAGGGATGGAGACCGGCGATCCCGCAGCCCTTCGCATAGTTCCAGGGCTCATAGAGTCCCTCCGTATAGAGAAGAGCCAGCTCCGCCGTTGTACCCAGTGCCTTCAGCTTGACGATGGAATAGTGGTTGAAGGACGAGAAGATGATTCGTTCCTCAAGGCCAAAGTCCCGCACCATGGCCAGTGTATCCTCCTCCAGCTCAGGGTAAAGCACCACCGTGTTCTTCAGTTCAATATTCAGGTAGAGCCCGCTGTTCTTGACTAGCTCGAGAACCTCCTCAAGCAAGGGAATGTACGCGGTCGACCCATCCTTGCGGAATGCCGCCGCATTCAGGGCGCGCAGCTCGGAATAGGGCGTCGAGGCAACCTCGGCGTCGACACCTGTGAGCCTGGCCAAATTCTCATCATGGGTGACCACAAGCTGTCCATCCGCACTCTTCTGGACATCGATCTCCAGGCCGTCGGCCCCGACATCCCAGGCCAGGCGGAAGGCCTCCATTGTGTTTTCGGGCGCATGAGCCGAAGCTCCTCGATGAGCAAATATCAAGGTTCGCATGTGAAAACCTCTTTCTGCAGTACGCGTTTAGGAACGCTGTTACCTTACTGTAGCAAATTTCCGCCGGTTGTGGAATTTGGTAGATGGAGGATTCGGCCTGGGCGCTCCGGGCGGCTTAGGAGAGCTGCATCCCCTGGGCGCTCCAGGTGGCTTAGGGGAACTGCCTCCCCTGGGCGTGCCGGGGGGGCATAGAAGAGCTGCATCCCCTGGGCGCTCCAGGTGGCTTAGGGGAACTGCATCCCCTGGGCGTGCTACCTATAAGCCTGCTCCGGCTTATAACTTGCAGCTGCGAGTTTGGGTATGGGTAGAGGTAGGG
>JAAYZH010000243.1 GCA_012514965.1 Clostridiaceae bacterium
GCGGTTTGTATGACCTAAGGCGGGCCAAAACACACGGGGTGGTCACCAGCATCGCCACGGATGTCGGTGCCGGAACATCCTTTTCCTTGTTGCAAACACTCAATGAAGCCTACAAAGTTCAGCAACTTCAAGCCTGTACGCTGGATCCGCTGACCGCATTCTATATGATCACCTTGGGTGCGGCCCGCACCCTCAAGCTCGAAGACAAGATCGGCAGTTTGGCGGTCGGCTCCGAGGCGGATTTCGTTGTAATCGATTATCAGGCTCAGCATTTACAAGCTCTGCGCATGCAGTATTTGCAGCGCACGGGTCATTGGAATCTGGAGAATCTGCTCTTTGGCCTCATGATTCTGGGCGACGCCCGCAACATCGAAGCGACATACCTCATGGGTGTCGACACGGCTTCGGGAATTCAGGGACTGCGCAGCGCCTAGGTCAATAGCTCAAATTCACTGATGCGAAAATGTTCGAGCAAAGACACAAGATTTCTGCCGTTCATAACAAGATAAAGTTTTTTGTCACTTGCGAGGGCTTGTTGCAGCACGCGGGCAAAACCCTGGTCACGCAGCTCGATCGGGCCGATTTCATCCAGGAATAGTGTGTGGATGGCGGGCGAGGCCAAAGCCTCCGCAAACACGCTCTCACCCCAGTCAAAGGCCGCCGGCGAAAAGGGGAAGCGATCAAATATGAGTTCTTCTGTCGATTCCCCTTCGCACGTGCTGCGGAGTCGTATGAAAGACCGTTCCTCTCCGGTGCTGGCTCTGCGCAGCCGGTAGCCGAGAAATACCTGCTCAGGTGAGTAAAACTTCAGGGTCAGCAAGCCCTCGGCAGTGCCTGGAGGATAGCTTTGAAACAGCTCTTTCGCGCGGCTGCTTTTGCCGCTGTCGATCGCTCCTATGATGATCTTGACCACGCTCATGGTAAGAAGAATTGCGCAAGCAATGCCGCCGCCAGCGCTGTGTAGGCGAGGAGCGGACGTCTGATTGGTACGTGGGCTTTTTTGTCCAGCCTGGTGATGGCAAACATCAAACCTGCGTTGATAACACTCTCTACAAATAAGAAGCGCAGGGCGACCGCGGGACCGCTTGTCACGAGGCCGGCGGGGAGATCGTAGAGATTGATCAAGAGCATGTAGAGGAGAAAAACACCGCGCCACACAATCCCCATCGCGAAAAAATCCGGAACTCGAAGCTCCCGATCTTTGCGATAGATCATGATTACAGCAACTGCCGCGCCTTCGAGCAGCAAGGCCAGGGCTGGGTTCACAATCAGGATGGGGACGGGGTTTGGCACGAGGAAGTCTGTCATTTTGATCAAGGCTGCGACCACGGCCGCCGAGAAAACGGCAGATGTTTGGCCGGTAGCAAGATAGGCTCTCCGCATAAAGAAGAAGGCAAGAGGGAAGAGGACGAAACCCGGCAGTCCGGGCAGGGCGACCGAGGCCAAATGTAAGCCGTAGCCCAAGACCGACTCGGTGATTCCCCACAACGAGCCCCAGAAAAGAATGCTTTGTGTGTCTTTTTTCATTGGACGAGCTCCTTTCGCAAAAAGTCCTGTAACAGTTCTAAAGCGACTGTCCGGCGGTAGTCTGCAGTTGAGCGTACGTCATCGATCGGCGAGAGGAGGGCCGCGTAGTGATCCATTACCTGCGGAACCCGTGTCCGCCCTGTGGCGGTCGATACATCCGTCAGCAACGCTTCTCCTGCTGTGCTCCGCACGACGGTCGGCCCCACCGCGCCAAAGGCCAGCCGAATGTCCCGGACCTGCTCATCGAAGATTGACGCAGCTCCAAAAAAGGAGACTTTGGCGATCGCATTGGCTTTGCGCGGGCCAAGCTTGCGGTAATAAAAACGGTTGAACTCGCCCCAGGAGAACGAGATTTCGCTAAGGATTTCATCCGGTCTGAGGTCCTTACGACCCGGTCCGGTCAGGAAATCACGTATGTTGAGTGTACGCCGGCCGTTTGTCGACGCAAGTGTAAGCTGCGCGTCCAGTGCATAGAGTATCGGCA
>JAAYZH010000244.1 GCA_012514965.1 Clostridiaceae bacterium
GAGTGGCCGCACAACTCGGTTTTTTGCCACGATTCGGGGTTCTGGGGACAAATATCCGAGTTATCCAGGCGGAGTGGCCACACAACTCGGGATTTTGCCACGATTCGGGGGTCGGGTGGACAGAATTTTCGATATTCCAAGCACCGGGCACACACTTTCGCAAATTTTGTCCAGATCTGGGGGTGCGGTGGACAAGTTTGACGTTTATCGGAGCACCGAGGCCAGATAAACGTAATTTTTGGCCAGAATCGCAGCCAAGTCCCACTAGACCAAATCACGAGGATGAAAGGTTTGCTAACAGCAACCGCCCGTGTGCGTGTATAATCAGCATAATTCGCCGGCCCAACTGCGGCGGGAAGGGATGAGCTATGACCGATTTTATCATCAGAAAATTTATCAAAGACTATCAGAATGTCGATCACCCGGGAGTCCGTACCACGTACGGCAACACCGCGAGTGTAGTCGGAATCATCTGCAATGTTTTGCTGTTCGCGGGCAAACTACTGGTGGGCCTGCTGACTCAATCCGTGTCCATTACGGCAGATGCTGTGAATAACCTGTCGGACTCTTCTTCGAGTATTGTGAGCTTTTTTGGCTTCAAGCTAGCCAGCCGCCCGGCTGACAAGGATCACCCTTATGGGCACGGCCGTTATGAGTATCTGGCCGGGCTTTTTGTCGCTGTCTTGATTATGGTGATCGGTGTGGAGATCTTTAAGAGCAGTCTGGGCAGGATTTTGCATCCGGTCGAGGTCGATTATTCGCTGGTCTCGGTTATTGTCTTGCTTGCTTCAATTGGCCTTAAATTCTGGATGATGTTCTTTTATCGGCGCATTGGCAAGACCATCAATTCACAGACTTTGCTGGCAACTGCCGCTGACAGCCGAAACGATGTGATTGCTACGGGGGCGGTGCTTTTGGCCGCGCTGATTACGAAGTTCACGAGTGTCAATCTGGATGGCTGGATGGGTCTTGTGGTGGCGGTCTTCATTGTGATTAATGGATTTGGCATTGTCCGCGCGACCATTGACCCCTTGCTGGGCAAAGCACCTGATACGGAATACATTACCAGGATTCGCGACAAGGTGCTTAGTTACCCGGGTGTGCTGGGGACGCATGACCTTCTGGTCCATGACTATGGTCCGGCGCGCAAATTCGCGAGTGTACATGTCGAAATGGATGCTGATACGGATGGCTTGCTGGCTCATGAGCTGATTGACAAAATCGAGCAGGATTTCAGAGAAGATGAAGGTCTCCAGCTGACGGTGCATTACGACCCTATCCCTTTCCATTCTGATACGGATGTTCAGATTCGGCAGTGGCTGACTGCGGAAGTACAGTTGATCGACCCGGAGCTGAGTATCCATGACCTCAAGATCTTTCGAGAGGCCGGCCAAACCCGTTTGGTTTTTGATTGTGTCAAGCCCGAAAATTTGGCCATGAGCAGCATGGAGATAAAAAAACGCATCAATGAGAGGGTCAAGCTGACGCATCCGCGCTGCCAGTGCCTCGTTCAGGTTGAGAGCTACGCGCCTACGCAACGTCTGGATATAGACCTCAATGACTTTCGTGAAGATGAAGACTAAGTTCTATTTGCTTGGCGGAGGCGTCAGCGGGCTGGTCCGGGATGACTCTCTTTACGAAAAGCTGAAGCCATTACCGGATTTTCATGTATAATAAGACCACAAGTGTAGAGAAAAGGATGGCGCATGAAGGCAAGAGGTCTTTTCATTACAATAGAAGGGATTGATGGCGCGGGCAAGGGCACGCAGATCGATCACATCTGTTCGTACATGGAGACGGAGGGCATTGAGCTGATTCTACTGAGGGAGCCGGGAGGCACTTCAATAGGCGAACAGATACGCGGCATTCTGCTTGGACAGAATAATGCAGAGATGAAGGCGATGACGGAGCTGCTCCTTTTCGCCGCTGCCCGTGCTCAACTGGTCCGTGAGGTCATCGAGCCGGCACTGGCCGAGGGTAAATGGATTCTTTGCGACAGGTTTTTCGACTCTACCCTGGCCTATCAGGCCGGAGGCAGGGGGCTTGACCGGGACATGGTTCAGCAGAGCATTCTTCTGGCGACAGGAGGACTGGAGCCGGACTTGACACTCTATCTGGATCTGGACCCAGATGTCGCTTCTGAGCGGCGAGCGCGTCGGGAAGAGTCGCTCGGGAATGAAGCGGACCGGATCGAGCGGGAAGATATGATCTTTAAGCGGGCGGTGCGGGCCGAGTATTTGCGACTGGCCGCAGAGCTAGAACGGATTGTGACAATTGACGCAGGGGGAGACCCTCTGAGCGTATGGTATGAGATACAGCAGACATTGACACCTTTGGTACAGAAGCATAGGGGAGGCAAATAGCATGAAACTGATTTATTCGATCGTGCACGATGAGGATAGCCCTCGCGTGATGGCGGAGTTGAACAAGGCGGGTTTCCGAGTGACGAAGCTCAATTCTTCGGGTGGTTTTCTCCGTTCCGGCAACACCACCTTGATGACGGTTGTTGAGGACGAGGAGGTCAAGCAGGCTTTGGACATTATTCGTAAGTTCTCCAGCGCTCGTAAGGCTGCGGTGAACACGAATGTTACACCTTCAGCCGCCGGCGGTTCGTATGTTCCCTTCCCTGTAGAGGTGAATATAGGCGGCGCGACGGTCTTTATCACAAACGTAGAGTATTTTGAGAAAATGTAGCAAGTTTACAGACCTGGCCGGGCCGGAGGTTCTCCGATCGAAACTGGCGACTCTGGTGCGGGAAGCCCGTACGCAGACGGTCGTATTATCGGGACCCGCCGGCAGCGGCAAGAAGACCTGGGCCGGAGCATTGGCCGCCGCCTGGTTATGCAGTGCCCCCACGCAAGCGGGGGCTTGTGGCGTTTGCCCGGCTTGCCATTACTATGCCGCGGAGACGCACCCCGACTACATCGAGCTGCTGCCTGAAGCTGCCGGCAAGTCCGTACCCATAGACCAGATTCGCAAACGAGTACACGCGGAAGTAGATTTGCGTCCGCAGATCGGGCAGCGTCGTGTCTGGGTCCTGGATGGCGACGGGCTCTTGGAGAGCGGCCAAAACGCCTTGCTGAAAGTGCTTGAAGAACCGCCGCCGCATGCCCGTTTTATCTTGGTCGTGAGTGATATCGGCAGTTTGCTGCCCACCCTCGTCTCACGTGCGGTGAATGTGTCTTTGCCCCGTTTACGCGCGGATGAGCTGGAACAGGTACTTGAGAAGGCCGGCGTGGCGGATCTGGAAGCCCGAAAACTGGCCATTACGTTCGCCAGAGGTTTGCCGGGCGTGGCTCTGGAGCTGGCCGGCGGGGACACATATCCGGAGTTGCGAATGCAGCTGCTGGACTGGCTGCGAGCTTTTCCGACCCATGGCCTGGCCGAGGCCCTGACGGAAGACTACACCTTTTTTGAGAACCATAGAGCCGAACTCGCTACCGTTTTTATGTTTTTACAGAGTTTGGTTCGGGATTTGGCCGTGTTGCAGAGCAGTAGGGTTGTAAACTTGCTGATGCATCCGGACCTGTCTGCCGACCTGCAGGCTATGAATAAGAGAAACCCACTGCTGCCCGCACAAGCGAGCCGCGTGATTCATATACTGAATGAAGCTGAATATCGTTTACAAGGCAATGCGAATTTTGAGATGACCATTTGCCGTATGCTTTTGCTGATAAGAGAGGAGTATATAAATGCCAGGAGTAATAGGCGTTCGCTTTCCCGATAGTGCCCGTACCTATCGTTTTGACCCCGGTACATTGAGTGTAATGGTAGGGGACATGGTCCTCGTCGACACACCGCAAGGCCGTGAATTCGGTACAGTGGCCACTTCGAAGAGGCCGCTGCTTGCCCAGGAAGAGGGGCAGAATTTCCCCACCGTAGCCCGTATCGCCACTGAAGACGATATCCGTCAGTTTCAGGAGAATTGTCTAGCGGAGCGGGAAGCTTTTACCGTTTGCCGCGATTTGATCGACGAACACAAGCTTGACATGAATCTGGTAGCAGCCGAGATCACCTATGACGAGCGTAAGTATATTTTTTATTTTACTGCCGAAGGCAGGGTCGATTTCCGTGATCTGGTCCGTGATTTGGCCGCCCGCTTCAGGGTGCGTATAGAGCTGCGACAGATCGGTGTACGTGACGACGCGAAGAAGAACGGAGGCATGGGAATTTGCGGACGTGAGTTGTGCTGCTCGTCCTGGATGGAGAATTTCGTCCCGGTATCGATTCGCATGGCCAAAGAGCAGAACATTTCCATGAATCCCACGAAAGTCAGCGGCAACTGCGGTCGCTTGCTGTGCTGCTTGAATTATGAGAATGATGCCTATAAGGCTAATCGTAGACTCCTGCCCAAAATGGGGGCTCTTATCGATACACCGGAGGGCAAGGCGAAGGTTATTCAGGAAGACGTACTGGGCCTGAAAATCACCCTTCTCCCACAGCTGCCTGATGGCAACTGGGGGGACCCGTATACAGTGGCCGCCGAAGAACTCGGCTATGGCGAACTTTGTCGCAAGAGACCGGACGAGGTCCCGGGTGACAGGCGAGGAGACGATCGTGTTGCTGCTGCGCGCGAAGCCACTCCCGCACCTGCTCCCGCATCTGCAACCGCACCTGTAACGGCAACGGACAAGGAAGCTGGGCAGCCCTGCAAATGTCCGCACAAGAAGGCTGCAGACCTTGATAGACGAGATAACGAGCTTGTTGCTGCTGCAGAATTCAGCGAAGATGCAAGCCCGCGTGATGCCCGCGGCGCGACGCCTGCAAAGGCTGTCGAGCAGGCAGTGACTAGCAATCGTCAGGCTGCCGGCCCCTCCGCAAGTCCTGCTAAAGAAGCGAAGGCCAGACCGCGCGGCAGCAAGCTGCGCAACGGCCGCCGCGGCAGCAAACCTGCCCCCGGCGCCGACCAGCCTCGTCCGCGGTACATTATTGATCCCGGCAAATCTGATACAGAAAAGGGCAAACGCCAGCCTTAAACACATTTTGTGCAAGCGTCACGAAGATTTACTGTGATTAGAGTCATTGATTATTGGATTTTGTGATGGTAGTATTGACCTATCTTATTACAGGAGGGTTACGACATGGCATATGTAATTTCAGACGAATGCATTTCCTGTGGTGCTTGCGAGAGCGAGTGCCCGACAGAAGCGATTTCTGCAGGTGAAACACAATACGTTATCGACGCTGATACTTGTATTGATTGCGGCGCTTGCGCAAGTGTTTGCCCGACATCGGCTATCAGTCCCGGGGCCTAAGTCCTCGGCTCTGATCTGATTCGCAGCATTCACGTAAAATGTTTCCGGTCATTGATCGGGAACTTTTTTTTGGCCCGCAAATTATGGTAAAATGATTAGTACTGTAGGGTGGCCGCGGTGGCGGCGTTTTTTCATGTCTGGAGAAGGGGGCTTTGCCCGGATTATATGAGTAAGAAGCAGGAAGTTCAGCCGCTAAGCGGGCGGGGCATCAAGCACAACCGCAAAGCGCAGGGTGCCGGGGCGTACACGGGGATCATGGTCCTCTATATGCTTGCGAATGTCCTGACGAAGCTCCTGGGCTTTGGCCGCGAGATCTTCATCACGAGTCGTTTCGGCTACGGCCCGGTGTCGGATGGTTACATTCTGGGCTTTGCGGTGCCTGATCTCGTGTACCGCCTCCTGGTCGGCGGCGCGGTGACCGCTGCGGTTACGCCTATCCTGTCGAGTGCCATCGAACGTGACGAGGAGCATAAGGCCTGGCGCCCGATCTCAACCTTCTATACAGTCGTACTTATTTTTTCGTTTGTCTTCCTGACACTAGGTGAGGTTTTCTCCGGCCAAATGATTCAATTCCTCAACCCGAATAAGAGCGTTGAGGTGCTGGCGATCGCCACATCTGTTTCGAAAGTCATCTTTTTACAGACCTTTTTCTTCATCCTGATCGCGATCATCAATTCGATTTTGTCTTCGAACAAGGTCTTTGGCCTGCCCGTTTTCGGGGACTCCGTTTACAACCTGATTTGCCTCCTGGCTATTGTCTTCCTCGGCGCTCCTACCGAGACCGGAGCCGTCCGTGTCGCCTGGGGCATCGTCTTTGCCGCCCTCTGTTACTTCCTGTATATGTCGTCGTTCTCGGTACCTTACATTAAAGGTTTCCGTCCTAACCTGGACGTCAAGCACCCGCTCTTCCGCCGTATCCTCTGGCTGGCGATTCCGACCCTGATCGCGGGCACGGTCAACCAGCTCAACGTCATCATCCAGCAGGGCTTTGCCGATCAGTTTGTCGGCGCCGTTACGAGCTTGCGCAACTCACAAACGCTCTATAACCTGCCTTACCAGACCATCGTCGTATCGGTCGGACCCCTGCTCCTGCCTAACCTCAGCGGTTTCTTTGCTCGCAAGGCAGGGGGAGAGGCTTCTGACTTCTTCAGCAAGTCACTGCGCTCTGTGCTCTTCATGATGGTGCCATTTGTGGTCTTGTTCATGGTGGCTGCCGACGAGACGGTGCAGGCGGTCTATCAGTGGAACCCGGCGAAGTATACGGATACAAATGTACTGGCCACCGGCAGCCTCCTCACGGTCTATGCCATCAATATGCTCTTGCAAGCGGTGATCTTTTTTATCAATCAGACTTTCTATGCCCGGCAGCGCAGCTGGATATCGCTGTTCACAGGTGTGATCAACCTGATTTTGAATCCTTTGTTCTGCCTCTTGTACATCAATGTTTTCGGATTCGGCCTGCAGTCCCTGACCCTGGCCACCTGCTCGTACAATCTGGTCATCATCGTGCTCTCGTCTCGCATGATGAAGAGATTTATTCCTGAGATCAAAGTCCGGGGACTGGCCTCGTTTTCGGTCCGTGCCCTTGTAGCAGCCATTTTGTCCTTTAGTGTGCTGTTCTTCCTCAAGGCCCTGCTGCCCGCCTCAGACGACAAGATCATTCAGCTGCTCCAGTACGCAGTCTTGGGACTGGGTGGCTTAGGCAGCTATTTCCTGGCCGCAATGGCCCTGAAGATGCCCGAGTCGGCGTCTGTCATTCGTATGTTCAACCAGTTCTTCAACAAATTCAGGAGGCGTAAAGCATGATCCCAGGCCAAACCGCTGCCAAGCCCGAACCAATCGATGAATTAGCACGCATGGGGGCCAAAGCCGAGCCCCTGGGCCGCGCCGGTCTGCAGATTTTTCAACTGCCCGACAGCTTTCGCTTTGGCGAGGAACAGGTTTGTCTCGCTCATTTCGCTTCTGAACAAATTCAGCCCCGCAAACGTCTGCTGTCGGCTCGCGGCGAAAAGCCGCTGCGCATTGTCGACCCGGGCAGCGGCAGCGGCATTCTGACACTGTTGCTATCCGCTCTGATTCCCGGCAGCCGCGGACTAGCCGTGGAGCTCATGGACAGACCCTTCACTCTACTAGAAGCGAACCTTGAGGCGAACGGACTTTTCGGACGCTTCCAGGCAGAGCAGCAAGACCTGAGACGCCTGGCCGTGGAGGGAATCCCGGATGAACTCCAGCCCGGCAGCTTTGACCTTGTGGTTGCCAATCCACCTTACTTTGTTCCCGGTCGCGGCCCGGTCCGCGATGACTCCACCGAAGGAGCCCGCGAAATCGCGGCTGCCCGTGAAGAGCGCTATGTCAGCCTGGCCGAATATCTACAGTGCTGCGCGGCCTGGCTTGCCCCGGGCGGCGTCTTGACCATGCTGCACCGGCCTGATCGCCTGACTGACGTCCTCCGGATCTGCAACGAGCAGGGCCTTACTGTGACCTTGCTGCGCGCCATTACGCCACATGCCGGCGATAAGCCTTCGGCTTTTCTGCTGGCCGCAAAGAAGCAGCCCGGCGCGGGTTTTCTCTGGCAGCGGGACTTGA
>JAAYZH010000245.1 GCA_012514965.1 Clostridiaceae bacterium
AAGCCTACTACCAACCCATCTGGAGCACCTTCCGAAAGGCCCACCGACACCAGCGTTGCTCTCGCCCCGGAAACCGCTGGTGGCTCTGCGAGGGAGACTGTGCGATCTGCAAATACTGCACCGCCGGAGACAGCCTTTCACTCGACTACGAGCAAGAGGTGCTCGGCGATATCAGGCCTGATGAGTCTGCCGACATTGAGTCTATCGTAACCGACCGCGTCATCTTTGAACAGCTTCTCAAGCGGTTGGTGTGGTTGATCAGCGATAATGTCATGGTATAGCTCGTCAGCGAAAATGTCATCTTACTGAAATCGTATTAAACTGGAAGGATGAGATACGAAATGAGTAAACAAGAGGCCCGAAAAATCACGATCATCGAAGAACTGCTGGCTCACCGTCTCTCCAATGCTCAGGCAGCTCAACTCCTCAACCTTAGTCTCAGACAAGTTCAGCGGCTGAAAGCGGAGGCAGCCGCCCATGGAGCACTGGCCGTCCTGCACAAGAGTCGCGGCAAAAAGCCTGCCAATTCAATCAACCCGGTGTTAGCGCAAACCCTTGTCAAAACCTACTGCACATCCCTTGTCGGCTATAATTTCTGCCACGCTACAGACATTCTGGCCGAAGAACACAGTCTCTTCCTCTCTGTCAGTACCGTAGCCCGCTACCTGAAGGCAGCAGGGATTCGTTCGCCAAAAGCTAAACGGCGACCCAAAAAGCATCGTTCCCGCGAATCTAGACCTTGCGAAGGCGAGATGGCTCAGATGGACGCCTCCAAGTTCGACTGGCTGGACAATGGCACTTACCTGCATCTGCACGGTGCTGTCGATGACGCTACCGGTCGGGTTCTGGCCTTACACCTTGAAAAGGAGGAAACCTTTGAAGGGTATTGTGCACTCATGTTCCAGATGAATCACGACGGTCATCTGCCCCGTGAGATCTATACCGACGCACGTACAGTCTTTGTCTACAACAGCAAGAAAAAGCGGGATCTGACAATCGCCGAAGAACTTGTTGGCATACCCGAAAAACAGACCCAGTTTGCCCGGGCGTTGCGAGAGTCTGGCATTCTCCTGATCATTGCCGGATCTGCACAGGCCAAAGGTAAGATTGAACGCCTCTGGGAAACCTTGCAGGATCGTCTAGCCAAAGACATGCACCGTCATGATATCACTACCGTGGACCAGGCCAATGCGTTCCTCAAAACCTACATCCCTTACTATAACCGCAAGTTCGCAGTCCAGGCTGCCAAGTTAGAAAAGTTGTATTTACCCTCGAAAAAACTTGCTGATTTCCGGTTGACTTTCTCCAGGCAAGTCCCACGCCAGCTCAATAATGGACTCGTTTTCTCTTTCAATGGACAGACCTACCGCTTTCCGCTCTCGGTCAATGGCATGAAAATACCTGCATCCCCTCACGACACACTGACTGTCGCAACCAGTCGGCACATCGGAATGCAGGTCATTTTCAAAGGCATTTCCTTTTCACCAGAATTACTGGTGAAGCAACCTAAATCCAGTATAAACCCGGCAGCAAGCGCGGCCAATAATTGTGAACCATCCTCCAGAGGTGTAGCTCGTCAACCTGCTGCCAACCACCCCTGGCGAAAAACAGTTTGTCCCGCTTATCCCGTCAAAGGTGACGTTTTCGCTGATTACTTATACCGCAGGAAGGATGTCATTTTCCCTGACTATTGACACAGCCTTTTACGAAATTCTCTCACATTTCGTCTGGTTCAGCCAAGAGCTGGCGGATGGCTACTAAAGATATTCCGATGGTGAATCCAGATCTTTCTCTTGCCTAGACGTCGTCGAAAGTTAAATACAGGCCTTGGAAACGATACGTTTTTTGCAGCTTGCTCGGCAAAATTACCCTTGACAGTTGCGTCAGTTATGGTAAAATTTCAAATGCTGTAAGCGTTTTGGGAAGTTAGCTCAGCTGGTCAGAGCACCTGCCTTACAAGCAGGGGGTCGTGGGTTCGAACCCCTCACTTCCCACCATTATAAGCCCCGGAAGCATTCGTTTCCGGGGCTTTTTGCACCCTTAGCTGCTAGGTCGCTGAATCAAAGCAGTTTTCGTCTATCTTGGGTTCGAATCGTGGGGGTCGGGTCGTGCCAAACAGCGAGCCGTGTGGCAAATCCGCGTAGACCACTCGGGTATGTGTCCACCACACCCCCTGATCTGGACAAAATTTGCGAAAGTGTGTGCCCGAGGCTTGGAATAACGAAAATTTTGGCCACCCCGCTAGCTGCGTTCAATCGTCAGCCACCGCCGTCACCACACCGCCTGCAACCTTCACTCGCCAGCAACCGCCGTCACCACCCCGTCAACCGTCAGTCTCCGGCCCCGAGGTCTAATCACCCCATTACACCCCTGCACCTAGCGCAACAGTTTGTACGTGCTGTTCTCGTCCGCAAGCGTCACCACGTTGTAGACGAACAGCACGTCGCTGTAGCTTCCGCGCGCCAGGAGATCTTCCATGCTGAGGCTGAGGTAGCGCAGGTCGACCATCGTGATCGAATCATAGTAGGGGCAGAGGAAAGGAACCAGCGCGTTTGCGTAGGAATCCTTGAAAAGCAGCAAATTCCTCCCTGCTTCAGAGCCGGTTTCGAGACGCAGCCAGGCGCGGTTTTCGCCGATGAAGTACTCATAGGGGTCGTAACTGTCGAGAGCGACTGGATTATAGACCCCTAGCCGCAGCAATACGCCTTCTTCATCGTAGAGTTCTACCTGGTCGAAGAGTGGGATTTGGTAGGCCTCGATTGGGTCCGGAGGAACGGTCCAGAGGCTGGCTTTGGCCAAAGTCGTACCGCGGAATGTCTTACTTACGGTGCTGAGGTCATAGGCTTGAGGGTCGGGCTGGCCCAGCCAGGCGAGGAAGGCCTGGTAGGCACCGTGCTGCGTCCAGTGGTGGTCGCCGCGAAAGTAGAGCGTTTCTTGGGAGGCATTCTCGCGCAGAAACGGCAGGAGTTCGGGCGTCTGGAGGCCGGCGGCTGCGGCTTGCGCGGTCAGACCCGTCAGAATGGCAGACTGATCGGCTTCGACGGCGCCGGAGGGAAGTGTCTCGCGATAGACACCGGCAGCGGTCGGGGCCAGCAGGAGGCCGGCGGTGGCGGTGGGGCGGTCGCGGAAGTATTCGTTGTAAAAATAGATCATGTCGTCGAGGTTGCGGGACAGCTTGGCCTCGTCGAGCGTCGGGTGCATTTCCATGAGGTATTCATCGTCAGCGAAGTAGACGCGGCCGTTGTCTTTTTGGCCGGTCGAGGCTTGGCTCTGGGCCTTAAGGGAAAGCCAGAAATCGCGCCCGGTGAACTGATCAGCCAGCCATTTCTCCGTATCGCGCGCGAAGCTTCCGGACAGCCACTTATCGAGCGAAAGCGTCGGACTGGCGGCCAAAGGACGGCGTTCCAGACTGGAGAAACTGCGGTCCGGTGCGGCCAGCTGGATGAGGCCGACGACACCCAACACGAGGATCAGGAGGGCGGCTAGAATGGTCTTGACTTGTTTCATCGCTTGTCCCTCCTAAAAATTGAAGTACAGGAAAGATGCAAAGCTCTGGTCGAGCAGGTAGGCAAAGGTCAAGACCAGGAGGGCTGCATAGGTGGCTGTGAGAAGGGCGAGCGCAGCTGGCCTGTCGGCGAGCCGGTGCTTGCGCCACGTTTCGGCAAGACGTCGGGGGCCGCTGCTGCTGAAGAAGACCGCAGCGATGAGGATCACGAAGCGGCTCGAGAGCTGATAGAGAGCAGAGCTGCCGCCCCACCCCCCGTTGCCAAAAAGGGTGCCCAGATAGGTGAGCAGGTCACTGCTGTCTGGGAAGGCAAAAAGTACCCAGCCAAAGGTGACGATCAGGAAGGTGCCGCCCCTCTTGAGCGAGCTCGGCCAGGTGCCTGTCAATTTTGCCAGGAAAAGCTTCTCAAGCAGCAGCCAGAGCGCATAGTAGAGACCCCAGAGCAAGAAGTTCAGGCTGGAACCATGCCAGATTCCGGTGAGACTCCAGACGATGAAGATGTTGAGAATTTGGCGGGGCAGACCCTTGCGGTTGCCGCCCAGGGGAATGTAGACATAGTCGCGAAACCAGCTGCTGAGGGAGATATGCCAGCGGCGCCAGAAGTCTGCGACGCTGACAGCGGAATAGGGCAAGTTGAAGTTCTCCTCCGTATGGAAGCCAAACATTTCAGCCAGACCGATAGCCATGTCTGAATAGGAAGAGAAGTCGAGATAAATGTAGAGGCTGTAGAGCAGAGCTGCCAGCCAGGCTTCGGCCAGGCCGGGCGCGGGGGCGTCCAGCAAGCTCATACGTACAGCCAGAACAGCGTCAGCCAGGAGGATTTTGACGAAGAGACCGGGCAGGAAGCGGGCCAGGCCCTGGACCAGGGTTGCGGGGGAGGCTTTGGCCTCAGGAATCTGAGCAGTGAAGTAGCTGTAACGGCCGATGGGTCCGGATATCAATTGCGGGAAAAAGCTCACGTAGAGAGCGAAACTGAGTGGCGGCACGGGTTCGCTGTCGGCTCGATTGAGGTCAAACCAGGCTGAGAGCAACTTGAAGGTATAGAAGGAAAGGCCGAGGGGCAGCGAAGCGGCCAGGTACTTGCCGTAGCCGAGGGCTGCCAGGTTGAGGGTGATAGTAAGTACAAAGAGGATGGAGGCTGCCTTGCCGGGGTTCAGACGCCGCCATAGGCGCAGGAGCAGGTAATTCAGGACAATAGAGGCTATGAGCCACATGACGCGCAGAGGCTCGCCCCAGGCGTAGAAGAAGAGGCTTAGGGTGAGCAAGAGCAGCTGTCGGCCGTTCCCGCCTCGCCAAATGGGCAGATAATAGAGCAGCAGACCGAGCGGCAGGAAGAAGCAAAGGAATACCAGTGTGCTGAATGCCATGCCGACCGCCTCCGCTGTCTATTTCTGCTTGCTGATCCAACTGTTTATGAGTTCGCGCGCTTTATCGTTCTCCCCGCTGATCACGCTGAAGACATAATTGCCGTTGCGGATCAGGGCCGGATCCTCGAGATTGACCAGCTGCTCAGGCGTGTAGTTGCCAAAGGAAGTCCGAAAATACTCGAAACGATCCTTCATCGCCTGTTCGACTCGTTGGGCCGCTGTTTCATCCACGGCCTCGAAGAGGGCAATCTCTTCGGCTGTAATGCCTCCGCTGGCGATGACGACGTGGGCCTTGAGGTCTGCCCGATCGACCTGGTCAATGTAACGGTCCCAAAGCTGTTCGGGCAAGGGCGCGAAGTCCTTGTCCTCGAAGGCAATGTAGCTCAGCAGGTCGTCTGCCAGTGTGCTGAGATCCAGGTCCGGGGCAAGCGTTTTCGCGCCGCCGCAGGCGGTTACGAAGAATACTAGACTGCTCACAAGGAGAGTTGTAATGAATTTCGGGAATTTCGAGCGCATAGGTAACCTGCTTTCTGCGATTATTGCTTGGGGGGAGCGACGTGAGTCTGGATGTAATCCTGCCACTTCGCGACATAGGCCCGGTCATAGTGGATGCCGTCAAAGGCGACCCCCTCTGGGAGGCTGCCATCTGCTTGGCTGACGGCCTCCCCCGCGTCGAGATAATAAATACCCAGGTTGTCGGCCAACTTCTCAATCGCGGCGTTGAACCTACGAATCATCGTGTTGTTCACGTAGGTGTTGCCGTCCAGGGACTTCGCAACAGGCAAAATCGCCTGTAAGTAGATATTGGCCTGCTCTTGCGTATTCATGACGTGCTTAACGACTCGCGTATAAACAGCAATGAAATTGTCGAGTTCCCAGCCGGTTTCATTGATGCCAAAGCCAATATAGACATCCCTGTACCTCCCTTTCCGGGCCTCCAGATAGTCAGCTGCAGTCTGCGTTTCCTTGCCGATCTTGATTGCTTCACTGAAATAAAGCCCTACGTTATAGCCCTTATTATAGATGAAGTCGGCATCGTAGAGTGTGCCATAGAGCAAAAGGCCTTCTGTCCTGGAATCGCCGATAAACAGTGCGTCGGCAAAGTAACTGCTGTCTTTCTTCCCAGCCAAGGCGGGCCGTCCGCTTTGCGGAGCAGCGGTGGTTGCGGGGGCCAAAGTAGTCGGCAGCGGTGTGGGAACCGCCGTGGTTGAGGTGCTTGTCGCGGCTGCGCTTGAGGTCTCGGTCGTCGCGATTGTTGTAGTCGTGACCGTTTTGGTGGCTGCGGGAGTCGGTGTGGCAGTCGGTGAACCCGCGGTGCAGGCCGACAGGACCAGACCGATTGTGAAGGCCAGCAGGCAGGCTATAATGCTGAATCTATTTCGCTTCATCTTATCGAACTTCTCCAGAATACATTGAATACATAAGCTGGCTACATGATACTACGAGCTTCCTCTTTCTAACAGAGACAAATCGTAAATTCGCGCTTAATTTGCTGGCTCTGGTTTGAACAGACGCAGAGCATTCGCTGTAGTCGCGGCAGCCAGCTCATCTGTCGACAGCCCTCTAGCCTCCGCAAGCCGCTCTGCGATATAGGGCAGGTAAGCTGGCTCGTTGCGACGGCCGCGATATGGCTCCGGGGCCAGATAGGGGCAGTCCGTCTCCAGAAGCAGCCGCTCAAGCGGAATTGCCGATGCGACCGCCAGCGGCTTCTTGCCGTTCTTGAATGTTACGGGACCATCAAAGCCCAGGTAGAAGCCCAGGGCCAGGAGACGCTGCGCAAACTCCAGAGAACCTGAGTAGCAATGGAACACACCTGGTTCTGCGCGCAGCTTGCCTTCAGCCGCCACTTCTTGGATCACTTCCAGGCAGTCCTGGTGTGCGTCACGGTCATGGACGACAAAGGGCAGGTCAAATTCGCAAGCCAGCAGCATCTGCTCGCGGAAAGCCTGTTTCTGGACAGGCTTGGGCAAGCTGTCGTCGAAGTGGTAATCCAGCCCTATTTCCCCGATCGCGACAATTTTGCCAGCTTCATCGGCGGCCAAAAGACGGCGGAACTCCGCTTCGGCTTCCCTGTTCCAGCTGTCGGCGTCGTGCGGGTGAATACCAATCACCGCATAAATGCCTTCGCGGTCTCGTGCCTGTTCCACAGCCAGTTTCGAAGAAGGCACATCAAAGCCGATGATATTCATGAGCTCTACTCCCGCCCGGCGAGCGCGGTCCAGGAAGGCCTGCAAGTCGTCCGTGAAGTATTCGTCGTTCAAGTGGGTGTGTGTATCAAAAAGCATATGGTCCTTACTTTCAAAATGCCGGCCACATCCGGGCCGGCATATTTTGATGACATCTGTATCGCTGTTCTTAGCTGACCGCTGAGCCGGGCGAAACTTTGCCGTCTACACCGAGCAGGTAGAGCTTGCCGTCGCTGTCTTCCGCACAGAGCAGCATACCTGCCGACTCGATGCCGCGAATCTTGCGGGGCTTGAGGTTCTCGAGCAGGATTACCTGACGGCCGGGCAGGTCTTCCGGAGCGTAGGATTCTGCTATTCCGGAGACGACTACGCGCGTTTCGCCGTTGCCGAGATCTAGAGTGGACTTGAGCAGGCGATCCGCGCCCTTGACACGCTCACAGGCCGTGACCTGGGCCACAAGCAGGCGAAGCTTGCTGAAGTCGCTGTACTCAATGAGGGCTACCCCTTCCGGGACAGCCGCTTCTGCTGCAGCGGTTTCAGCAGCAGGGGCTAAAGCCGGAGTTGCCGGTACGGCTCCGGTTGCGGCTGCGGCTGCGGCTCTCGCCTCGAGCTGCTCGTCGAGCCAGGCGATCTCTGTTTTAAGATCCAGGCGGGGGAAGAGCGGGCTGCCGGCGAGGATAGGCGTAGGACTGCTGAAGAGCCCGAATCGGGCATTCTCCAGGGCAACCTCGGCGGACTGACCCAGACGTGTCAGGATCGCCGCTGAGCTCTGCGGCAGGAAAGGGTAAAGCAGAACCGATGCCACACGCAAAGTCTCGCAGAGATTGCCCAGCACAGCCGCAAGGCGGGCCGCAGCCGCTCTGTCCTTGCCCAGCTTCCAGGGCTCGGTCTCGTCGATGTACTTGTTCGCGCGGCTGATGAGGCGCCAGATGGCGGCCAGCGCATAGCTGAACTGCATGTTCTCGAGATAGCGGTCGACCTCCTCGTAGGATTTCGCCGCCAGCTCCGCGAGCTCGTCATCGAGCGGCGCAGCTTCACGAGTCTCCGGGAGAACACCGTCAAAATACTTATTCACCATGGCCGTGGTTCGACTCAAGAGGTTACCCAGGTCATTGGCCAGGTCGGAATTGATGCGTTCAACCAGGGCTTCGTTTGTGAAGTTTCCATCCAGGCCAAAAGGGACCTCCCGCAGGAGAAAGTAGCGGACAGCATCGACGCTGTAACGCTCGGCGAGGACTACCGGGTCCACTACGTTGCCTTTGGACTTGGACATTTTGCTGTCGTTCATCAGCAGCCAGCCGTGGCTGTACACATGTTTGGGCAGAGGCACGTCCAGCGCCATCAGGATGGCGGGCCAGATGATGGAGTGGAAGCGCACGATCTCTTTGGCCATCAGGTGAACATCGGCCGGCCAGTAGCGGGCAAAGTCGCCGTCTGCGTCATCGGGGTAGCCCATGGCCGTAATGTAGTTCGACAAAGCGTCGATCCAGACGTAGATCACGTGCTTGGGGTCAAACGGGACCTTGACGCCCCAGTCGAAAGAAGTGCGGGACACCGCGAGATCCTCCAGACCCTGTTCGATGAAACGCAGCATCTCATTGCGTGATGCCTCCGGCTTGAGGAAGTCCGGATGCGCTGCATAGTAGTCCAGGAGGGGCTGCCCGTACTGGCTCAGGCGGAAGAAATAACTCTCTTCCTGGGTACGCTCGACAGCACCGCCGCAGTCCGGACACTTGTTCTCCTTGAGCTGGGACTCCGTCCAGAAGGACTCACATGGTGTGCAATACCAGCCCTCGTAAGCGCCCTTATAGATAGCGTCCTTGTCCCACAGCTTCTGAAAAATCTTGCTGACTGCCTCTTCGTGCTGCTTGTCGGTGGTACGAATAAAGCGGTCGTAGCTGATGTCGAGCAGCTGCCAGAGCTTTTTGATGCCCACCGCCATCTCGTCGACAAAGTCCTGCGGGCTCTTGCCGGCTTCCGCTGCCTTCTGCTGAATTTTCTGCCCATGCTCATCCATGCCGGTAAGGAACATGACGTCCTTGCCCTTGAGCCGCTGAAAACGCGCGACGGTATCCGCGGCTACAGTCGTATAAGAATGCCCGATGTGCAGCTTGTTGCTGGGATAATAGATAGGCGTTGTAATATAAAAGCTTTGTTTGTCAGCCATGAGGATCCTCATTATTCTAATGAGCCGGGCAGGCGGCCCGGCTGTGTGTGTGAATTATTTCTTGATTGCGGGACTAAGCTCGTCCGCACCCTCAGTGATGCGGATGCTCTTGATCTGCTGCTCTTCCAGCGGATGGTCCTGACGATCAGTTCTTGTGCCCGCGATCGCGTCAAGCACATCCAGTCCGCCGGTCAAACGGCCAAAGGCAGCGTACTGACCATCCAGGTGCGGAGAATCCTGATGCATCACAAAAAACTGTGAACCAGCTGAGTCCGGGTGCATAGAGCGGGCCATGGAGAGGACGCCGCGGCTGTGTTTGAGGTCGTTGGGAACACCATTGCGGGCAAATTCACCCTTGATGCCGTAACCGGGACCACCGGTGCCGACTCCCTGGGGGCAGCCGCCCTGAATCATGAAACCCTTGATCACGCGGTGAAAGACCAGGTTGTCATAAAAACCCTTCTGGGCCAGCTCTGCGAAGTTATTTACAGAGTTCGGCGCGTACTCGGGCAAAAGCTCAAACGGCATCTCGCGGCCGTCCATCATCGTGATAATTCCTTTAATTGCCATTTTTATCTCCTCTATTCTCTTTCATTCTCGCGCCGCCGAAGGCAGCACGCACGGGTTAATCAGTTCAAATCTTTCAGCATGCCGAATTTAAGATCGTACAGCTTCTGAGATAGATCGACATAGTAGTTATGAGGTCTGTCTAGCCGCGTGACCGACGGCCAAAGCGTCGTCATCTGGCGGGTTGCGTAGCTGCGCGACTCCTCGAGCGAGGGGCAGGTATAGACACGACGCCCGCCCAGGAATATGGGCTGCAGCAGCGGCATAACCTCAAAATTGTGCAAAGTCTTGCGTTTCCAGGTAGCCTCAGGGTCAAAGAGTTCGTAAGGCTGTGCTGTGTCGATCACTTCGCCATCCAGGGCAATCAGGTCCGCCATTGCCTTGCCGGTGGCCCGATCCAGGAAACGGAACACCCACTTGTGTCCGGGATTCGTGATCTTACCGATATTCTCGGAAATCTTCATCTTGGGAATCACATTGCCTTCAGCATCCTCGATACCGCAAAGCTTGTAGACACCCCCGAAGACGGGTTCGCTGCGTGACGTGATCAAACGCTCGCCGACACCAAAGGCATCGACCTTCGCGCCCTGGACCATGAGGTCGCGGATCGTGTATTCATCGAGAGCACTGCTGGCAGTAATCTTGCAATCCTGCATGCCCGCTTCATCGAGCAGACGGCGGCTCTCCTGACTTAGATACGTGATATCACCGGAATCGATACGGATACCCTTGAGGCGTTTGCCCTGCGGCTCGAGCAGCTCCTTCGCAACCCGAATCGCGTTCGGCACCCCGGAAGTAAGCACATTATATGTATCGACCAGGAGTACAGCATTATCAGGGTAGGTCTTCGCGTAAGCCATGAAGGCTTCATACTCGGTGGGATAGAGCTGGACAAAGCTGTGGGCCATTGTGCCCGAGACAGGGATGCCAAACTGCAAACCAGCCATGGAGCAAGATGTGCCGCTGACGCCGCCAATATAAGCCGCTCTGGCACCCAGGACGGAGGCATCGTAGCCCTGCGCCCGGCGGGCGCCGAATTCCATAATCGGCCTGCCCTCCGCCGCGTAGACAATGCGAGCGGACTTCGTGGCGATCAGACTCTGGTGATTGATTGTCAGCAAGAGCATCGTCTCAATCATCTGCGCCTGAATAATCGGACCGCGCACCTTCACGATCGGCTCGCCTTCGAAAATCGGCGTGCCCTCCGGTACTGCCCAGACATCGCAGCGGAAGTCCATGTTCGCAAGACACTGCAGAAATTCCTCTGAAAACTGTCCGGTCGCGCGCAGATAAGCCAGATCTTCTTCCTCAAAGTGCAGCTCCTCCAGATAGGAGATCATCTGCTGCAAACCCGCCATGATCGCGTAGCCGCCCTCATCCGGTACCCTGCGAAAAAACAGGTCGAAATAGGCGATCGTGTCCTTCATCCCCTGGTCATAATAGGCTTGTGACATGGTCAGCTCATAGAAGTCCGTGAGCATAGTCATGTTCGATTTCTCATTCCAAGAATTCATCGTTGCCTCCGCTCTCCTGCCCGGCCAAGAGCGCCGCCAGGTTATTTTGCTTATTATAACACGCGGGGAATGGGTTCTCATCATAATATACTTCGTCCAAAAACAGGCCCGCAGCTGTCAGCGTTTTACCGGCCAGAGTCCGGTCGCCGCTCGCAAGCATTGCTTCGATCATCTCCGGCTCGAATTTGCCCAGCCCTACGTAGAGCAGAGTGCCGGCTATGATGCGAACCATGTTGTAGAGAAAAGCATCACCGCTGATCGTCAGACGGAGCAAGCCGCCGGTCTCCCCGCTCAGCTCCACTTTGTACAGCGTGCGAATTGTGGTTTTCGCCGTAGATCCAGCTGCCATGAAACAGCGAAAATCGTGCTTGCCAATCAAGTAATCACAGGCTCTATGCATTGCGTCTATATCGAGCGCACGGCTTTCGTGCGCAGAATAGCGCGAGAGCAAGGCGCTGCGGAAGCGATTATTCCAGATGTAGTAAGAGTATTGTTTGCCGCGGCTGCCAAAGCGCGCATGAAAAGTGTCCGGGACGATTGCGGCGTCCAGCACAGAAATATCATCCGGCAGCAGCGTGCCCAAGGCCAAATAGAGGCGTTCTGGGGGTACTGTACAATGGCTGTTGAAATGGCTGACATGGCCTCGAGCGTGTACACCGCCGTCGGTCCGGCTGCAGCCGTAGAGTGTAATGGGTTCGCCGCACAATTTTGCCAGAGCGTTCTCGACAACACCCTGTACAGTCCGGACATTTGCCTGGCGCTGCCAGCCGGCATAGGCGGTCCCATCGTATTCAAGTAACAAGGCGATACGCTTTTTCTCAGTCATAAGCCCCTCAGAACGCGAACTGCACCACAAGAATACCGGTCACGACAACAAGTCCCATTACTAGAAAGATAATATCCCGCACTTTCATGTGCAGCTGATTGAGCTTGGTACGCCCTTCCCCGCCGCGATAGCAGCGTGACTCCATCGCCGTCGCGAGTTCCTCTGCACGTTTGATGGCACTGACAAAGAGGGGGATGAGGATGGTCACCAGGCCGCGAATTCGCTGCATAAAACCACCCGTGTCGTAATTGGCTCCGCGTGAAGACTGCGCCTTGCGAATTTTGTCGGCTTCATCCGCCAGTGTGGGGATAAAACGCAGAGCAATGGAGATCATCATCGAAATATCATGAACGGGCACGTTGATTGTCTTAAGCGGTGCCAAGAGGGATTCTACCGAATCGGCCAAGAGCAGCGACGTTGTGGTCAGCGTCATCAGGATGGACGAGCCAATGATCAAAAAGATCAAGCGTACAGCCATCAAAACGCCTGTCTGCAGTCCCTCTGCCGTTATCTTCAGGGGGCCGGCGATTTCGATAAGGGTTTTGCCCGGCACCGAAAACATGTTCAGCACAAAAGCAAAAGAAGTAATAAAGAGAATAGGCTTGACGGTACGCCAGACTGTGCGCAAGTCAATTTTGGCCAGAAAAATCAAAGAAGTAATACCTGCGCCGTAAAGAGCCAGCGGCACGGGCTTGTTCAGAAAAAAAACAATAATCATCAAGACCAGCGAAAAGCCAAGCTTGACGCGCGGATCCAGGCGATGAATCAAGGAGTTGCCGGGGTAATAGTTGCCGATGGTAAAACTGCTCATTGCACCGACTCCTCCACCGCTTCCGAATGTGTAGTTGCCCGGGCAGCTGCGATCAAACGATCCGCGCTGGCGCGCGCAGTGAAGACTCTGGCGTCCAGACTGGGATAGTCCGCTGAAAAGCGATCCACGAAACGCATAACAGCCGGAATCTCGAGGTCATTCTCGAGGACAAAGTCACGGTCGGAGAAAATCTCTGCTACCGGAGCGATACGCTGTAAACGGCCATTACGGAGAATCAGGATTCGGTCGGCCAGTCTGGCCAGATCATCCATGCTGTGTGACACGAAAATAATTGTGACTCCCTCGCGCTGCAAACCGCGGATGGTCGCGAAGATCTCTTCACGTCCCTGCGGATCCAGACCGGCGGCAGGCTCATCCAGAATCAGGACCTCAGGCTTCATAGCCAAAATCCCCGCAATCGCGACGCGACGCATTTGGCCGCCTGAGAGCTCGAATGGCGAACGTTCAAGATCGATATCACCAAGTCCCACCAAACGCAGAGCAGCTAGACAATTATCCCGGACTTCTTCATCGCTCAGGCCCAGGCGTTTCGGTCCGTAGGCCACATCATCATAAATCGTTTCCGCGAAAAGCTGCTGCTCAGGATACTGGAAGACCATGCCGACGTGACGGCGCAGCTGCTGGACATCCTTGTTCTCGGCAACATCGTAGCCCAGAACGCGGATCGTGCCTTCCTGTGGACGCAGCAAACCGTTAAGATGCTGGATTAAGGTAGATTTACCTGACCCTGTATGTCCGGCAATCCCCAGAAATTCACCGGGCCACACACGGAAACTGATGTCATGGATGGCATCAATCTCATCGGGGCGCTTGACGTTGTAAGCGTGGGAGAGACCTTCTACTTCAATAATTGGGGCAGCCTGATAATCCGCCATAGAAACAGAGGAAGCTGGCACAACCTCGGTCTGGCTCAGTTCAGGCGTTGCAGACAAATTCTGCAGCAAGGAGCGTAAATACTCTGCCGCACGATCCTCTGTAGCCAGCTGTTCGCGTGTCGGCTCAGAAGCAAGTCGAGAGGCTAAAGCACGGGTAACCCGTATGTAGGATGGAACATCCAAACCCAGATGCTGGATTTTTTCGCTCTGAAAAAATACTTCATTGGGAGTCCCCTGCATGACGAGCTCGCCGTGGCTCATAACGAGCACACGATCCGCCTGCAGGACCTCGTCCATATGATGCGTGACATTAATCAAAGTGAGCCCCTGCGTCTTCTGCAGTTCGGAAACCAAACGTAGAAGCTCGCGGCGGCTGCGGGGGTCAAGCATGGAAGTAGCTTCGTCGAGGATGATGCATTTCGGGGCCATGGCCAGAATACCGGCTACCGCCAGCTTCTGCTTTTGGCCGCCCGAAAGCTCGGAAGGCTGACGCTTCTCGAAGCCGTCAAGACCTACCTTACGTAAAGACTGGGGAACAACCTGCAACATCTCTTCGCGGGGCATACCGAGGTTCTCCGGGCCAAAAGCAACATCTTCCTCCACTGTTGTCCCGACAATCTGATTGTCAGGATTCTGGAAAACCATACCCAGGTTACGACGAATCTCCCAAATCGATTCTTCTTCCTGTATCCATGCCCAACACCAGGATGCGACCTGTCTGTGGCAGTAAGAGCGCATTCAAAAGCCTCGCCAGCGTCGATTTGCCCGAGCCGTTGCGGCCAAGGATAGCCAAATGCTCGCCTTCCAGGACCTGAAAGCGCAAATTGCGTACGGCCGGCAAAGCATCCTCGCTGTCCGCGTCATAAGTATAAGAAGCTTCCCGAACGTCGATTAACTGGAAGGTCACGTCCTAACTCCTTGTCTAACAAAAAAGGTCAGGGATTCCCTGACCTCTAGGGTAAAATGAAATCCGAACGGTCTGATCAGACCAATTCAAGACGGCACATTTCAGCAGAATCGCCACGGCGAGCACCCAGCTGAATGATTCTGGTGTAGCCGCCCTTGCGATCTCTGTACTTGGGAGCCACATCATTAAACAGCACGTTGACAGGGTTCACGACGTTGCCTTCAGCGTCTTTGCCGCGAACAAGCCACTTCATCATGCGGCGACGAACTGCCAAACGGCTGGAGTCATCCACCTGAACTTCTTTGGTCTTCAGTTCGCGCTCTACGACGTAATACTTTCTGTCATTGACAGAAGTCTTTTCGGTAAGAATCTTTTTACCTTTGCCGTCAAGCTTGGCGCTGGAAGTCAAAATTTCACGTGTAGAGAAATTATCTACTTCTTTCGCGGCATCCGAAATCAGACCTTCAGCAATGCTGCGAACTTCCTTAGCACGGTCGACGGTGGTTACCACGTAACCGCTGACAATCAACTGTGTTGTCAGGTTTCTCAAAATGCTAAGTCTGATACTGGTCTTGCGGCCTAGTTTGTTATGTCCAGACATTTTATCCTCCTATAGCGGGTTTAAGTATTATTCTCGGCTTACAGCTCAGGCGACTCGGCCAAAGCAAGGCCCAACTCGTCGAGTTTCTGCTCAACTTCTTCAAGGGATTTTTTACCGAGATTGCGCACCTTCATCATGTCTTCCTGTGTACGAATGACGAGATCACCAATGGTATTGATGGATGCTCTCTTGAGACAATTGTAAGTTCTCACAGAGAAATCCATATCCTCGATGGCGGTGTCGAGCACTTGATCATGCTCGCTCTCTTCATCCGGAACCCGGAAGCTCGCCGCTCTCTCAACATTGTTCAGATTGAGGAAAAGCGCAAGATGTTCAATCAGGATATCAGCTGCCTGACTCAAGCCACTCTCGGCAGTGACCGTGCCGTCGCTCCATACTTCCAGTGTCAACTTGTCATAGTCAGTGAACTGACCTACACGCGTATTTTCGACGCTGTAATTGACTTTGTTGATAGGAGTGAAGATGGAGTCAATCGGGATCACACCGATTGGCTGGTTGGGCCATTTATTGTTATCGGCAGTATTGTAGCCGCGCCCTTCACTGATGGTGAATTCCATGAATACCCGTGATTCACCATTAAGAGTGGCAATTACGTGATCAGGATTCATGATCTCGACTTCTTCGTCGTGAACGATGTCTCCTGCGGTCAAAACACCTGTGGTCCCCTCATCGCTGCTGAGATAGACCGTCTTCGGGCCCTCAACATTCATCTTGATGCGGACACCCTTTACATTCAAGATGATTTCTGTCATATCTTCGATCACGCCCTTGACGGTCGAAAATTCATGAAAGATGCCATCCACACGCAGGGCGGTCACGGCCGCTCCCTTCAAAGAAGAGAGCAAAACGCGACGCAGTGAGTTACCCAGCGTAATACCATAACCACGCTCCAGCGGCTCAACCACAAACTTACCATACGAACCATCGTTCGACATGTCTGTAGTTGAAATTACCGGTTTACTAATTTCTAACATTATTTACCTCCCAGGGTGAGTGTACACAAGTGTGGACAGGCTATAATCCTGAGGATGATTAACGGGAGTAAAGCTCGACGATCAAACGCTCGCTGACTTCCGCATCCACATCTTCCCTGTTCGGAATTTGCAGGACTTTGCCCGTAAGATTCTCAAGATCAAGGCTCAGCCAATGCGGAACGGTACGGCTGACTTCCATACCCTTGAAGCGTGTTTTCGCTCTGGAGGATTCGCAAACGGAGATTTCATCACCTGCACTGAGTGTCATAGAAGGAATGTTAGCCTTCTTGCCATTAAGTGTGAAATGACCATGCGTAACCAGTTGTCTGGCTTCGGCTCTGGACTGGCCAAAACCCATGCGGTAAACGATGTTGTCAAATCTCAGCTCAAGCAAGCGGAGGAAATTGACACCGGTATTGCCGCGTTGGCGATCAGCATGAGAGTAGACGGTGCGGAACTGGCCTTCTTGCATGCCATAGAAACGCTTAGTCTTCTGCTTTTCGCGAAGCTGCATACCATATTCGGACTGTTTGCGGCGTGTGCCTGTCGGGCCATGCTGGCCTGGAGCGTAACCACGCTTTGCAATTGCGCACTTGCTGGTGTAGCAACGAGCGCCCTTCAAAAATAATTTCGTACCTTCTCTGCGGCAAAGACGGCAGGAAGCTTCTGTATATCTAGCCATTCATGTCCTCCTGATTACATTCTTCTCTTTTTGGGAGGTCTGCAACCGTTGTGAGGAACCGGTGTGACATCCTTCAGCATGGTAACTTCAAGACCGACAGTGCCGAGCGCGCGAATAGCGGATTCACGGCCTGAGCCGGGCCCTTTGACAAAGACTTCGACTGTGCGAAGGCCCTGCTCTACAGCGGCTTTGGCGGCTGTTTCACTGGCAAGCTGCGCAGCAAAGGGAGTGCCCTTACGGGAGCCCTTCATGCCTTGAGCACCTGCGCTTGACCAGGAAATTACATTTCCCTGAGCGTCGGTGACAGTTACGATCGTGTTGTTGAAAGTAGCATGGATGTGCACCGCACCGCGGTCAACATTCTTGCGCAGCTTTCTTTTTACTCTGGTTTTGACTTTAGCCTTAGCCATAAAATATTGACCTCCTTACTTCTTCTTGCCAGCCATCGTACGACGAGGGCCTTTACGGGTTCTGGCGTTGGTCTTTGTTCTCTGACCTCTGACAGGCAAACCCGATCTGTGGCGACGGCCGCGATAGCTGCCAATCTCCTCAAGGCGCTTGATGTTCATAGCGACTTCGCGACGCAAGTCGCCTTCGATTTTATATTCATTCTCCAGTACGTCACGAATCTTGGCGACTTCGTCGTCCGTCAGATCACGCATACGTGTATCCGGATTAATTTCGCATTTAGCCAAAACCTCGCCGGAACGCGTACGACCAATGCCGTAAATATGAGTAAGCGCGATTTCCACACGTTTGTCGTTTGGCAGGTCTACACCTGAAATACGAGCCATTCAATATACCTCCACCGTATTGTTATCTTTATATGTAATCACGCACGGGCATTTCCGCGAATTCGCGGCAGCCGCGCCCAACGTGTAATTCCCTAAGGAGACAGGACATCAGCCCTGTCTTTGCTTGTGCTTGGGATCGGAACAAATAACCATGACACGCCCTTTACGACGGATGACACGGCACTTTTCACACATGACTTTGACCGAAGATCTTACTTTCACTTTGCGCACCTCCACGTTGCTAATTCACAGAATGAACCACTCTCCTTAAGGAGAGCGCATGCTGTAATATTCTATCAGAAACTTGCTTCATTGCAAGTCTTTTTGGTTAAAACTATGAATTTACGGCAAATTACTGCGAAATATTCGCTATTTTACCGCAATTTTCACAATCCGTACTCGCTTTCACCTACTTGGCACGCCAGGTAATGCGTCCGCGATCCAGATCATAGGGGGACAGTTCCATCGTAACCCGGTCACCCTGCAGAATTTTGATGTAATTCTGTCTTAACTTACCGGATATGTGGGCCAAAACAATGTGCCCGTTCTCCAGTTTTACTTTAAAATTCGCGTTGGGCAGCACTTCTTCGACAATGCCTTCCACTTCAATAACGCCTTCTTTAGCCATTCATACTCCTCACTTTTCTTAACCTTGGGTCAAAATCTGCGGTCCGTCCGCAGTCACAACAATCGTATTCTCATAATGGGCTGAGGGTTCATGGTCGCGCATGGCCACTGTCCATTGGTCTTCTCCGAGCGTGACATAGCGCTCGCCTTTGGCAATCATTGGTTCGATACAAATGACCATGCCTTCCTGAAGACGCGGTCCTCGGCCCGGACGTCCATAGTTCGGAACATCAGGAGCCTCATGCATCTCTCTGCCGATGCCATGTCCTGTCAACTCTCTAATGACACTATATCCATGTGATTCAGCATAGTTCTGGACAGCAGCGGATATGTCCCCAACACGGTTGCCAATTTTCGCTTGGGAGAATCCTGCCCAGAAAGCTGCTTCCGCCGCATCCATCAACGCCTGCTTCTCAGGAGAAATCTCTCCCACAGGGAATGTGCGCGCGGCATCCGCCATCCAACCATCCAATTCGCAGACTACATCGAATGTAACGATTTGTCCATTCCTGAGGATACGATTTTCAGAAGGAATGCCATGAACGATTTCTTCATCCAGCGAAATGCAGGTTGCTGTCGGAAACGGCGGATCACCATAACCGATACAGGGGCCGCTTCCGCCTGCCGCCTCAATCACCTTCATGGCGACCTGGTCGAGTTCGTATGTACTGATTCCGGGATGAATTGCTGCTTGCATTGCATCGAGAACAGCTTTGACCAGACGACCTGCTGCTCTGATTTTGTTGATTTCATCTTGTGACTTTAAACGGATCATTGAGGGAGTACTTCCTTAAGTTGTGCAAAGGTCGCGGCTAAATCACCGCTGTTATCGATCGACCTTAAAATACCTTGCTGCTCATAATAATCGAGCAACGGAGCAGTTCTGACCGCATAGGTATCGAGACGATGTCGAATTGTTGCATCCTTGTCATCCGGACGTTGTGTGAGCTCGCTTTGGCAAACATCACAAATGCCAGGTTCAAGGCTGGGTTGTGAGTAAATATTATAGGTAGCTCCGCATTCCGGGCACACTCTGCGTCCGCTTAGACGTTCCATGATCATACGATCCGGCACCGAAACATTAAGGGCGACGTCCAGGCTGAAACCGCTCTTATTCATAAGGGCTTCGAGCGCATCCGCCTGATCAAGTGTTCTTGGGAAACCATCTAGCAGAAAGCCATCAGCGCAGTCATCATTGTCTAATCGCTCAGCCAACATGCGGACTGTCAATTCATCAGGAACCAAGTCGCCACGGTCTATAAAGACCTTAGCTTCCTGGCCGATTGGTGTGTTTTGGCGAATACAATTGCGAAAAAGATCACCTGTGGAGATGTGGACCAAACCATACAACTCCTTAATCTTCTCGGCTACTGTACCTTTGCCGGAACCCGGCGGACCCAATAAAACGACTCTCATGCTTAGTCCTTTCCTAGGTAGACAAGCAAAGCCTCACCCATGAATGAGCAAGGCCTACACTCTTATCTTAGATCATTATCCTTGGCAGCTCTTGCTTCATAGAATACTCGAATCTTAATTGAGGAAGCCCTTATAGTGCTTCATCATCATTTGAGAATCTAGCTGATTCACAAGATCTGTACATACACCGACCATGATGATAATGGATGTACCGCCAAACCAGATTGCCTGGGTGTTCGTGATCGTACCAATGACCATTGGCGCGAGCGTAACAATGATCAGGAATAACGCGTCAAACCAGTTGAGACGACCGGCTGTTTTGCCGATAAACTCCGAAGTAGGGCGACCGGGTCTGATACCCGGGATAAAGCCGCCATTCTTCTGCAGGTTATTCGAGATTTCGATTGGGTTGAACTGAATCAAGGAGTAGAAGAATGTAAAACCCAGGATCAGTAAAGCCATAATCGCGTAGTAAAGCGGGTTCGCGCCTAAGGTCCTGAAAAAGGTCACAACCGGCCCGGTGCTGTCATAGAAAAAGAAACTTATGATCAACGAGGGCAGCTGGGAAATCGACATCGCGAAGATGACCGGCAGAACAC
>JAAYZH010000246.1 GCA_012514965.1 Clostridiaceae bacterium
CAGGCTACGACAGGCTACGACAGGCTACGACAGGCTACGACATTCCCGGCCTCTCACATCCCAGCCGCCCACACCCCGGCCGCTCACAAGACGGCGTCTCCTCAGGCTACGACAGGCTACGACATTCCCGGCCCCTCACAATACTACGTCACCCCGGCCGCTCACAAGACTACGACATTCCCGGCGTCTCGATATACGCTACGAACACCGGAACCCCGTACTGGTTCACAAGAGCGCAGAAGAAGGGGCGGTCCAGATTCATGTCGAGTTCTGGTTTGGGCTCCGGCATGGAAGTGGTAGCTGTCATAATCGTCACAGCAGCGGCTTCGACGCCCTTCTCGTGCGTTTTGATGCGCACGGACTGACTGGCGGCAGAGAGCGCCATCGCGTTAGCGGCCGCGCCGTCCAAGCCGCCGTCCAGTGTCATGTTTTGCAACAGACTGCTAAGTCCCATTTCATCGAGCAGGGGCAGAAGATCCAGTTCGCCTTTGACGTCGGATTTGGGGATACCCCAGACGACATCGTGGTCCTGGCTGTCATTGTTGTTCTGGAGCAGGTCAGCCCAAAAGGTGCTTTTGTTGACCAGGGTCTGCGGATCGACTGACTCGTCAGGGAGGAGGAAGCGCATTTCGGCACCGTCGGTCATGGGGAAGACTCCTACGTTGTAGTCATCGCGCAGCACGCTGCGGCTGAAGTTGTTCTTTTGGACCAGGAAGTCCAGCTGGGCCTTGCTGCCATCGGTGTAGTGGAAGTCGCGCTTTTCGACCATGCCTTCAGAGAATACCTGCTGCCAGTTGCTCTTGTAGTAGAGGGCGTTGATCAGAATCAGTGCGTCATTGGGAGCGGGCAGAGGCTTGGGCAGGGAGTCCGCAGTGATGAGTTTGTTGGTTTTGTCCTCGACCCAGCGGCCGATCTCTTCGTGCGCCTGGTCCTCACTGCCGGCTCCCCAGGTGTAGGTGTCGGCGTGGTAGGTCTTCTCAAGGCGGTCACGATAGTCGCTCTTGAGGCCGAGACCTTCCTTGAGCCAGAGCGCGTTGCTGAGCTGGCTTTTGGCATTCTCTTCTGTGACTTCGCGGTTGAAGAGACGCATGAGCTCGGCGATGGCCAAAGCCCGGGCTTCGCGGTCGAGCGTATCGGCTGGGTTGAGGGTGCCCTCGAGATCTTTGGCGGTTTGGGCAGAAGCGGCGTCGGCGAGCATGGCCAAATCCATGTACAGGCTTACAGGGGCGTAGAGCAGGTTCTTGCCGGCCTTGTGCTTGGCAAAGAGCAGTTCGAAGCTATCTGCACTGAAAAATCGAAGTGTTTTGAGCAGCTCGGCGAAGTTTTTTTCTTGACTGGTTTGGAGCTGGCTCAGGGGATCGTTGAAGAGCTCATAACTGCTTTTGTAGCTCAGGCCAAGCGGTGCGACGGAGAGCTGTTTGATACCTTTGACGGCTTCCCCTTGCTGGGTGGTCGGTGCAGTTGTGCTGCCGGGCTTGGCTGTCGGGCTTGGCAGACTGCACGAAGCCAGCATGCCGGCTCCCAGGAGTCCGGCGCCGAGGCCCAGGACCTTCTTGCGAATTGTGTTCTTCATGGTGTTTTCCTCCATCTGTTCAGTGTTGTGTAGACTGCGGTTTTGGTCTACTTGCTTTGCGGAACTTCGATGTACGCCAGGAAGATTGCCTGGCCTTCGGGACTGATCAGGGCGGCGAAGAAGGGGCGGTCCAGCTTCATGTCGATCTCAGGCGGATTCATAGGCGCACTTTCGTCGACAGCGAGCACGGTTACGGCTGCGGCTTCGACACCCTTTTCGTGCATCTTGATGCGGACAGCCTGCGTGGCTTCACTCAGGAATGCGTCAGGGCTGCCTTCGAGCCCGGCGGACATATCCATGAATTTCATCAGGCTGCCCAGGCCGAGGTCTTCAAGCAATGGGAGCAAGTCCATTTTGCCGTTAACATCGGATTTCGGTATGGTCCAGTTGACGATTGCGGAGTCATCTGCCTGTAGGTCCAGCAAGTCGCGCCAGAAGCCATCATTCTCGAGCAGATCTTCAGGCTCGATGCCTTCGTTAGGGAGGACGAAGCGCATGCGGCTGAGGTCGGACATGATGATGTCTGCCGCTTGGTATTGGGCCTCGATGACGCCGCGGCTCTTGTAGATGGTCTGATTCATGAATTCGGCCTCGACCGTACTGCCATCGGGCAGCTGGAAGGGAGCCTTAGTGTTGAGCTCAGGGTCGAATTCGAAGCCCCATGAGCACTTGTAGTATAGAGCGTTCAGCAGAACCATGAGAGTCGTGCTGCGGGGCAGATCGTCCGGAATTGTCGAAGCGGGAAGGAGGCCAAAGGTGTTGTCCTCCACCCAACGCCCCATGGCAGCGCTGGCACTTTTCTCCGCGCCCTGTGCCCAGGTGTAGCTGTCGGCCTGGTATACGTCTTCCAGGAGCTGCTGGTAGCCGTCGGTATACTTGTAGCTGTCCTTGAGCCAGATGGCGTTCGCCAGGCGGGCCTTGATGTCACCCTCGACGATTTCTTTATTATAGCTGTACAGCAGCGCTTGCATGGCCTCTTGACGTGCTTGCGCGGTGATGTCTTCACCCTGGTTCAGCGCCCTGTCCAGATCCGCGCGGGTTTGGCTGGCCGTCGCATCGGTCAGCATGGAGAGATCCATATAGAGACTTAAGGGGACATAGAGAAGGTTGTCATCCGCCTTGCTCTGGAACAAAAGGCGGAAGCTCTCCCGGCTGAAGCTGCGCAGAGCCTTGGCCATTTCAGCGCTGAGCACGGGTTTCTGCGGGCTGTTCACGGCTGTGTAGTAATTGTTGACTTCGTCATAGCGGGCAACTGCCGGTGCAGCCGTGTACTGCTTGACACCCTCGGATCCGGCTGGCTTGCTTGTCCCTGTCATACCTGTTGTACCTGTGCTTCCGGGCGCAACCGAGCAGGCAGCCAGGAGAGCCAGGCTTAAGGCCGCTGCCGTAAACGTTGCAACGCGATTTTTCGATTGCTTTTTCATAGTCTTTTCCTCCATGACATATGAAGAGGGGCATCCGTCGGATGCGGGAGACAATCATAATTTGCCGTAGCGGATTGCCCCTTTCACTTACTTAGACACGCAGATGGGCCAAAGTCCTCACCAAAGCAGAGAGATTTATTTTGGCCGACATCTTACCTGCTTGTCACAGAAAGCCCCGCCTCCGAATGGTAAAATGGAAAGATAGTAGGACATAATAAAGGAGATACACATGGCAGAAACAATTACACGTAAAGAGCAGCGTCTCGAAGATACCTGGAATGTCGCTTTTATGTTTGCGAATGAAGCAGACTGGGAAGTTGAACTGAAAAGCTTCCGCGAAGACTTGGCTGGCTTGAGCCAGTACGAAGGCAAGCTCGGCAGCAGCGCCGAAACTCTGGCGGAGGCCTTCACACTGAAGCTGGCCCTGGAGCGCAGACTCGAGCACCTCTTCGTCTATGCCAGCATGCGCGCCGACGAAGACACCTCAGACGCCCACTTCCAGGATCTGGACATGCGCGCTATGTCCGCCTATAACGAATATCTGGACAAAGTCAGCTACATGGAACCTGAGATTCTGAGCATAGGTGAAGAGCAGGTCCGCGGCTGGATTGGCGAAAACGCAACGCTTAAATCCTACGAAAGAGCCCTCGAATTGATCCTGCGCGAAGCCCCGCACACCCTCAGCAAGGAGCAGGAGGCGCTTTTGGCCCAGGCCGGCGAAGTCGTTCAAACCGCTTCCACAGCTTATAACCTCCTGAACAACGCCGACATGCGTTTCGAGCCTGTCGAACACAAGGGCGAAACCATCCACATCACGAACTCCACCTTCGTGCCGCTGCAGATGTCGGAAGACAGAGAGCTGCGCGAGAAGGTCTACAACTCCTTCTACAGAAGCTACCGCGAACACGAGAATACCATCGCCTCACTGTTTCAGTCGAACCTCAAGGCCTCGCGCTTCCTGAGCCGCGCCCGCAAGTTCCCCTCGAACCGCGCCATGTACTTGTTCAATTCGAACGTGCCCGAAGAACTCTACGACAATCTCATCGAGACCGTCCACGAGAACCTGCCGGCCATGCATCGCTATGTCAGTCTGCGCAAACAGCTGCTCGGTGTCGATGAGCTGCACTTCCACGACGTCTACGCTTCCCTGGTGAAAGACTATCAGGCCAAATACAGCTTCGACGAGGCCAAAGCCATGGTCCTCGAAGCCGTCAAGCCTCTGGGCGAAGACTATTCCAAGATCGTCAAAGGCGCCTTCAACGACCGCTGGATGGACATCTACCCGAACAAAGGCAAACGCAGCGGCGCCTATTCATCCGGCAGCTACGATTCCTTGCCTTACATGCTCCTGAACTACACCAGCGAGTTGAACGACGTCTTCACGCTGATCCACGAAATGGGACATTCCGTCCACAGCTACCTGACCCACAAGCATCAGCCTTATGTCACCGGCGACTACAAGATCTTTGTGGCGGAGGTCGCATCCACCTGCAACGAAGCCCTCCTGACGCACTATCTATTGCAGACCACGACGGACAAAGAAGCCCGCAAATTCATCCTGAACCACTACATGGACAGCTTCAAGAGCACCCTCTACCGCCAGACCATGTTCGCCGAGTTTGAGCGTATCGTCCACGCAAAGGTGGAAGCAGGTGACTCCCTGACTGCACCCGTTCTGAATGACATCTACAAGAAACTCAATGAAGAGTACTTTGGCCCCGACATGATCGTCGACGACAACATCGCACTGGAATGGGCCAGAATTCCGCACTTCTACAGACCCTTCTACGTCTACCAGTACGCGACCGGTTTCTCTGCTGCCATCGCCCTCAGCCGCCGAATTCTTGAGGAAGGTGAGCCGGCCGTCCGCGATTACCTGAACTTCCTGAGCTCCGGCTCCGCACAGGATCCGATTGATACACTGCGTTTGGCAGGTGTCGACATGACGCAGAAGGAGCCTGTGGCTGCCGCCCTCGAAATCTTCTCGTCCCTGATCGACGAGATGGAAGAGCTGGTGCAAGCGGACTAATCACTCTTCCGCACATTGGACAGAATTACGTTCGAAGCCCCGGGGATTAGCCTCGGGGCTTTTGTTGTGAACGGGGCGTTGGGTGGGATAGATGGACGGTACGAGTGATCTGGCCAAAGATGACGTTTGTCGGGCCTCTTTACGAGACCACTGAAAAAGTCCAAGCAGTCACCCTTATTTCAGGGGTTTTTGTGGCAACTGTCGCCGGTATTCGCGAGCCCATTACGTAGAGCGGAGAATGTTGCCATTTGAGTGATTTTTTCAGTCGCCTTTCTCTGTGCTCCGAAAACGTCGAGTTTGTTGATTCGACCGCCGTAGCACTGCGCCACACGATTGCAACGCCATATCCTCCCGGCAGACTCGTTAGGATATTCCGCCGCCGTCCCTCGCCACACGACTGCGGCGCTATTTCCTGCCGGCAGACTCGTCCGAATCTGCGCGCTGCCCCGCTGCAGTATCCGCCTGATCCGCCTGATCCGGCGGGGACGGCGGTGGCGGCGGCAGCTGATTGTCTTGGTCCAGGAAACGCTTCTTGTTACGTAAGATTTCATTCTGGAAGGCGTCCTTGAGCTGTTTGGTGAATTCGCTCTGATCGATTCTCTCGTTTCGGTAGAATTTGGCCGCAAAACGATAGAGCACTTGGTTGTATGCGTAGCCCATGGCTGCGGTGAGCGTGGCAGCCGTGCCGCCGCTGATGAGACCGCCTGTTGCGGTACCAGCGCCGGGTACGAGTTTGAGCAGGGAAGCGACGATGCTGCGTCCCACGAGTGTGGCTCCGCCGGAGCCGCCGATCGCGGAGACAACGGAGGTAATCATGGCTTTGTCCATCGCCAGACCGAAGATCGATGTGAGGTGGGCGATCATGCCGATCTGCAGAGGGACCAGGATGGTGGCGTCTGCGAAGGGCACAGGGGTGAAGCCGGCGGCGAAAGCTGAGGAAGTGTAGCCCAGAACGGCCCGGTTCGCCCGGTCCAGTTTGCGTTTAGTATCGACCTTCTGGGCATTGATAAAAGAAGTGGTCAGAGCCTCCGGCACCAGCTCGATGGTACGGTCGACCAGTTGCTGCAGGCCGCGCTCGGGAAGTGTAAGCTCGATGTCGATCGGGAAGGCTTTGGCCAGTACAGGGACAATGGCTTCGATGGGGAGGTTCTGCAGCTCGATCTCATGGAAGAGGTCCATGTATTGCCTGCCGATTGCCTGGGTGAGGACAAGAATTACCGGCATCTGCTGGGCCAGCTCACGGATCCAGTCTATTTCGTAGGCTTCAATACGGTTTGAGGTGGCGCTGATACAGTACCAGGCGATGTGGATCATCTCGTCCGGATCTTGTTTGCGCCGGGGGCGGCTGATCTCGGCGAGGATTTCCTGGCGAATCTGCTCTTGCGTCTCGGGCTGCAGTTCCAGACCTTTGGTGTCGTAGATGACCAGAGGGATGCCATCCTTAGAGATGCGCTCCAGGTGCTGGGTGACGGGGACGCCGATTCCGGTGCGCGCCAGTTCGTCGCGGAAGACCGCGTTGATCAGGGTACTTTTTCCTACGCCCGTTTTGCCGGCGATCAGGATATTGAGCTTCTTGAGGTCGCGTACTTCCTTTTCGTATTGTTCGATGAAGTATCGGACCAGGTCCAGGTTATCTTGCACATTCATAATGTTGACCTCGATTTTGCCTTGTTGGATTTATTTTAGCATGTATCCGCTCGTAACCTGGAAGTGTGTGTTATTTTGGCCAAAACCGAGCCGCTGAACAGGCAAGCTGCGGAGCAAAATCAGCGCAGATCGTATGCACGAGTAGAGCGTAGCGGCGGAGAAAGGAGGGAGCAGGGAAATTTGCGGGCGCGATGTTCGTTTGCGTGTATCCAGGTGACTGAGGCCAGAGCCGATCGTCATCCTTCTGAAGAAGTCTGCTTGCATGGATTGGCTTGGGACAGATGATCGAGGTATAGGCAGATAGAGGAGCTCTATCAGGGCTGCAGAGAAAGCAGCCGATAAAGTACTTGGTCCAGGCAGACGAGTTATGAGGATTGCTTGTTGGCGTCAGATCAGGATTTGTGACCGTACCAGCGTTCGGCCCAGGCTCTTTGCGCATCGAGAAGTCCCCTGAGATCGTACCCGCGCTCACTCAATGTATAAATAATTCGCACAGGGATTTCGGGATAGACCGTACGGACGACGATTTGTGCGTCCTCGAGCTCTTTGAGCCGCTGGGCCAGCATGCGCGAGCTGATTCCCGGAATTTCCGCAGCGATCTCCGAAAAGCGTTTTTCGCCCTGCATCAAAAAGTCGATGATCCAAGCGTTCCATCGTTTGTTGATCACGTCACAAGCTTGCGAAAAAGAAGAGTTGTGCGTTGTCATGGTTTCCCCCTCGAATGTGGATTTTATTAAAATATTAATCATTATATACTAATTATTACCGAGCAGGTTGAGATTTAAGCCTATTAAGAAAAACTTCACGAATCATTATCAGTCAATTTCGATAAATACCAGCCTGCTGCTTGAACCACTGTACTGACGCTTTCCTATCATCAGAAAACACCTTAGTCAGAGAAGAAATCTTCTCTGACATAGCTGGAGAAGTAACCGTTTTTTCGCTATGATAAGAACGAATAAAGTATTTGCTATATTTATCACAAGCATACGAACGCAGACCCCCGAACGGCGGGAAAGGAGCCCATCATTATGGATCAGAGATATTTACAGCTTCTGGCTGAGCATTATCCGAATCGCAGAGTAGTACGCGGCCAGATGCTGCACCTGCAGACTAAGCTCAAGATGCCTAAAGGCACAGAATACTTCTTCAGTGATTTGCATGGTGAGGACGGCGCCTTTATTCATTTGCTGCGCTCGGCTTCAGGAAATATTCGCACGAAAATTCGTGAGTTGTACCGCAATATGCTCCCGGAAAAGGAGCAGAATCAGCTGGCGAACCTGATCTATGATCCGGCCAAAGTCCTCGGCCTGCTTCGTAAAAGCGGCCGCGAAACCGAGGAGTGGATACGCATTACGATTGTGCGCCTGGCGGAGGTCTGCCGCTACATCTCATCCAAGTATTCGAGAGATGAGATCATCAGTAAGATGCCCGCAGAATACGCACCGATCTTGAATGAATTTTTATACAACGGTCCCGGAGATTTCAATCGCGAGAACTTCTACAATGACATTGTCGCCTACATCATCAAGGACGATCTGCAAGAGGACTTTATTTCCGCATTCTGCTTCCTGATCCAGAAGATCTGTGTGAACCACCTGCACATCATCGGCGATATTTTTGACCGCGGCAAAGGTCCTCATCGCATCATGGAAGAGCTGATCGACTTCGATCAGGTCGACCTGCAATGGGGCAACCACGATATCCAGTGGATGGGAGCCGCCGCCGGCAACAAGGTCTGCATGTGTTCGGTGCTGCGCGTAGGCATCAGCTATAACAATTTCGATGCCCTTGAGGACGGCTACGGCTTCAACCTTCGCGCTCTGACCAATTTCGCAACGGATTTCTATGGGGATGACCCCTGTGATCGCTTTATGCCGCATGTTCTCGATGAGAACAAGTACGATCTGGTCGACAACCAGCTGGCAGCACGCATGCACAAGGCCATTGCTGTCCTTCAATTCAAACTCGAAGGACAGTTGCTCGAACGCCACCCCGAATACCAGATGGGCGACCGCGTTGTCTTGAAGAAAGTGGACTGGGAGCGCAAGGTCTACAGCCATGAAGGCAAAGAATATCCCTTGCTGGACACCAATTTCCCGACCATCGATCCCAAGGATCCTTTGGCCCTGACGCAGCAAGAAGAGGAGCTCATGAATGTCATCGAGGCATCCTTCCTCCACAGTGAACCCCTGAAACGCCACATTTCCTTCCTCTACTCACATGGCGGAACGTATCTCACAGTCAATAGCAACTTGCTTTTCCATGGCTGCATTCCAATGGAAGCAGATGGCAGCTTCATGTCAATCAATATTCGCGGCAAGAAGTACAGCGGCAAGTCCCTGATGGACTACGTTGCTGAACAGATGGTCAAAGCGTACTTCTCCGAAGGTGATACCGAAGCCGACCGCGAAGCCCGTGACTTTATGTGGTACCTGTGGTGCGGCCCCAAGTCGCCCATGTTTGGCAAGAGCCAGATGGCAACCTTCGAGAACTATTTCGTAGCGGAAAAATCTGTGCGCAAAGAAGTCTACAATGCTTACTACCAGCTCAGCGACAATGAAGAAGTATGTGATCGCATCTTCGCGGAGTTCGGTTTGAATCCGCAAATTTCGCACATCATCAACGGTCATGTCCCAGTCAAGATCAAGGACGGGGAGACGCCTGTCAAAGCAAACGGCAAGCTCTTCGTCATCGACGGCGGCATCTCCAAGGCCTACCAGCCTAAGACCGGTATCAACGGCTACACACTGATCTTCAACTCCCACCACCTGGCCCTGGCAGAACATACGAACTTTTCGCAGATCGAGAACGACATGGGGGCGTACACGCCGAACATTCAAGTCGTCGAAGTCATGCCTCACCGTCTGACCATCGAAGATACGGACAAAGGCAAGCAGCTTCGCACACGAGCCGAAGACCTTGCCAAGCTCCTCGAAGCCTACGAGAAAGGCATCCTCAAGGAGCGCCTCATGCCTTTCCGCAACGGCTACTGAGGCAGTGTTCTGCTGATAGTGAGGGTTAGAACCGGAGCTGATACCTGAATTTGCGCGCAAAAGGCTGGGTCAAAGCTGTTGAGTGATCTGGAGCGTAAAGGATGGATTGAAGGCGATCCGATTCTCGAAACGGGGGCAGAAGTGGATCTGTTCAAGCGGATCTGAAATTAGCAACATTGTATTGGCGGTGGACAAAATTCACGTTATTCCAAGCCTCGAGCACACACTTTCGCAAATTTTGTCCAGATCGAAGTCGTCGGCGCACCCGCACTGCTGAGCTCCAGTCGGTGGTGCCGTACCCAGTCGGCGGTGCCGTACCGCAGTCGACTAGGCCCCCGGCCCCCAGACCCGGTGCACCCGCCTTGACAGGCTGCCGACCGCCTAATCCGCGAAACGCAAGAGTGCTCTGAAGTAGTCATGGCCGCTGTCGGAGCGAGAGCAGATCGCGACCTTGCTCGTGGCAACTTCGTCAGAAGGGAGAAGTACCGAGAGGATCTCAGCTTGCTGGCCTTTGACCAGCTCAGCGATATAGTTGATGTCGATTGAGACCAGAGGAACGTTGAGGCCTAGGTTGTCTGCTGCGTCCCGACACATTGCGATGTAGCGCGTGTTGTTGACGTGGCTGTTGCGATCGATGTCACTGAAGCCGATGAGTCTGAAGAGGGACGGGGCGGCAGTGAAATCCGCGAAGTTTGCCCGCACGCGTACAGGATCTGCGGCGAGTGCGTGAAAGTCATGCAGGAATGGATTCTCGCGCCCCTCCAGAATTGCCGATGGGGCCAGGAGCTTGTGCTCGTTGATAGAGACAACATTCCAGGAAGAGCGGGCGGCCCCGAGAGCTTCGCCATCGGCATCGAAGAGGTAGAAATCGCGGAAAAAGTTGACGCGATCCATGCCGGACTGCCAGGTGTAGATGCGCACCCGTTCTTTGACTCCGGGGCTGCGCTGCAGTCGAAGACTGACGCGGCTGAGTACCCAGGCGCATTGCAGACGGTCCATGATCTTGTACGAAATACCGGCTTTCTCAGCGCCGATATCGGCGGCTTCCTGTAATAGAGAAAACAGGACGTCTGTGTGAACAAGATCGTACATATCGCATTCGCTGGAACGGATATAATAATCATTGAAGACAAAAATATCCTGACGACCGTCATGGGCTATAATGTTCTGAAGTTCGGTTTCATTGAGGAAGTGCATTGGGCAGACTCCGATCTCTTGATACGCCGAGCTGAAGAGTGGCGACTCGTTCACCATTATAATACAATCTATGAGTATAGATTGAGCGAAAGAGAGCAAGCTTGTGAATAAGTATTATGATTATCTGATTGTCGGAGCCGGGATTTTTGGTGCAACCTGCGCGGATTTGCTCACTAGAGCCGGGAAGAGCTGCCTGGTGGTCGAGAAGTCGGACCACATTGCCGGGCATATTTATACCGAGGAGCGCGAAGGAATTCACGTGCACGTTTTTGGCGCGCACATCTTCCACACTGCGAATGAAGAAGTTTGGGACTATGTGAACAGTAAGGTGAAATTCAACCGCTTCACGAATTCTCCCGTGGCGAATTACAAGGGTGAGCTCTACAGTCTGCCTTTCAACATGAACACATTCAATAAGTTATGGGGTGTGGTCACGCCGGATGAGGCTCGTGCCGTGATCGAGGCCCAGCGACGTGAGGCACCTGAGCAGCCCGCGAATCTCGAGGAACAGGCTATTCGTCTGGTCGGACGGGATATTTATGAGCGTCTGGTCAAAGACTACACGGAGAAACAATGGGGGAGGGCCTGCACCGACCTGCCTGCTTTTATCATCCTCCGCTTGCCGGTTCGCTTTACGTAC
>JAAYZH010000247.1 GCA_012514965.1 Clostridiaceae bacterium
CACCGGCTCCATCAACGGCAGCTACCGCGCCGAATTCGAGAAGTTCCGGCGCGGCCTGGTCACCGAATTCCTCAGCTGGCAAAGCCGGATCGTCCGCGAGTACTTGCGCCCGGAGCAGTTTATCACGCACAACTTCGACTTCGCCTGGCGCGGTTATTCCTACGGTGTTCAGCCTGCCGTCGACCACAAGAAGGCCTCGGCCTGCCTCGACATTGCCGGTTGTGACATCTACCACCCCACCCAGTCGCGCCTCACCGGCAAGGAAATCGCCTTTGGCGGCGATCTGACTCGCGGGCTCAAGGCTGGCGGTCAGGCCCAGGCGAGTACGGGGGGCCAGAGTCTAAGCGACGGTACTCAGGCACTCGGGTTCAATGGACAGAACTATCTCGTCCTCGAGACCGAAGCCCAAGGCCACATCAACTGGACACCCTACGACGGTCAGCTGAGACTCCACGCCTTCAGCCACGTCGCCAGCGGGGCCTCCGCAGTCATGTACTGGCACTGGCACTCCATCCACAACTCCTTCGAAACCTACTGGAAAGGTCTGCTGAGCCATGACCTCCAGCCCAACCGCGCCTATCGCGAGGCCAAAACCATCGGTGCCGACTTTGCCCGTCTCAGCCCCACGCTGACAGGCCTGCGCAAACAAAACCAGACAGCACTCCTGGTCAGCAACGAAGCCCTCACCGGTATGGCGCAATTTCCCCTGCCCAGCGGTTTCCCCTTTGGTGCGCCCAGGACCGACTACAACGACATCGTGCGTCTTTACTACGACGCCCTCTACGAGCAAAATCTGGAATGCGACATTCTCTTCCCGGAGGATATCACCCGCCTCTCCGAGTACAAGCTCCTGGTCGTACCGGCGCTGTACAGTGCCCCGGATACCACCCTGGCCGCTATCTCGGCCTTCGTGGAGCAGGGCGGCCACCTCATCACCACATTCCGCAGCGGCTTCAGTGACGAAAATCTAACTGTACGCCACACAGAGCAACCAGCCGGTCTCAACGCCTGCTGCGGCATCCGTTACGACGAATTCACCGAGCCCGCTGATGTCGCCCTTCGCAGCGACGTCTTCGAAGTCGCTGCTGCCGACCGCGAAGCCAGCCTCTTCATGGAACTGGTCGATGCACGAGGCGCTACCGTGCTGGCCCACTACGAGCACCCTTTCTGGGGGAGTTATGCCGCAGTCACAGAAAACCACTTCGGCAGCGGCATGGCAACCTACGTCGCCTGCCTGACGACACCTGCCTACACCCGTGCAATCGTGCAGCGGGCTGCAGACGCGGCCGGTCTCTGGGGTGCTGAGCAAAAGGCCGCTTTCCCACTGGTGATCCGCTACGCGGTCAGTGCAGGCGGCGCACCGCTGCATTTCTACTTCAATTATTCGGGCGAGCCCGCGCGCCAGGCCTACTTGCATGGCGCTGGCCGCGAGCTGCTGGCTGAGCGGCCGGTGGCCCAGGGCGAGATCCTGGATCTGGAGCCGTGGGGCTTCGCGGTGATCGCGGAAGAGTAGCGGTGTTGAAGTGAATTTGGAGGCTGAAGAAGCAGGCTGAGCTCGCGAGAGGCCTAGGCCTGATCGGTGCTCATGATTATGGACTAAACCGCGTATTGTGACGGTTGAGCACGCGAACGTTGCTCGCAAAAGTAATAGATCACAAGCGCAGATTAGATGCGGTACAAGAAAGCGGTCGCTTCGGCGGCCGCTTTCTTGTGTGTATGAGGTGGTAATGGGAATAGACTACGGGGTCCTGATTCATTTGAGAATGAAAGGAATGAGATGGCGGGGTTGATTCAATGCTGAATGTAGATGTGATGGTGTGGAATGACAAAAACCGCTGTAATCCGACTCGGCCCTCGGATGAGAAAGGATTTTGTCACGGGGGAGGGGGCGGAATGACAAAAAGCGCTGTAATCCGACTCGGCCCTTGGATTAGAAAGGATTTTGTCACGGCGGCGGGTGTGGAATGACAAAAACGGCTGTAA
>JAAYZH010000248.1 GCA_012514965.1 Clostridiaceae bacterium
CGCTTAAGTATTTTCGCAGTTCTCACGCAGCTCCTATTCATTCTGCTTACCACAAGCCTGCGGCTGCCACATTTGTTGTTTAACAACGTCTTGATCACGTTTGCTTTGGCCATAGCGATGTTGGCGGCAATTGATCTGGTCGAGAAGTCCAGCCTGGACATGATGGTGATTATGAAACCGGTTTTGTCCGAAGGCGAAGTTACGAAGCGTTTCAACCCGGGTGGAATTCGCATTCCGTCTTGGGCGGGAACGTTGCTAGGCATCCTCCTGCTGGCCCTCGTAATCTTCCTTACCATCTATTTTGAACCGGACTACAGTCTGTTTGGCTTGATCACTGTATTGATTTTTCAAAGGATTGACCGTAATGAGCCAGCCTATGAACGTACTCTGCGCAAAGACTTGAAGCGTCGACGCTGGTTGCTGTGCCTGCTCTTCTTTGCCCTGCTGAATTTACTGTATGCCGCCGGCAGCATTCAAACCTACGGCAATTCGTATTACGCGTGGATAGAAATGTATTCCATCCTTGCCATAGCTTTCTTCCCGCTTTATGAGCGAGGCAAGAAGCCGAGTCCGCTGGCCAAATATTTTTTCTATGCCTTCTATCCCCTGCACTTCGCGCTCTTGCTGCTTGTGTTCGCTGCTATGAGGGCATAATCCTAAGCAGGGCTTTGCTTAGGCTGCAAAAACCCGGTAAGACATTGACGTTTCCGAGGCTGCCGCGGCAGCTTCAGTCACCGCGCGTTCCATACACTCTGCGAATGCTCGCGGTCGCTCGTTGGCATAAGAAATTTACCCTTTGACAAGCGGCAAACATATGCTAAAATAAACCTCGTTCACTCGCTGGTATAGCTCAGTTGGTAGAGCAGCTGATTTGTAATCAGCAGGTCGGGGGTTCAAGTCCGTCTACCAGCTCCAGAACACACAAGTCCCGCAGGTTTTCCGGCGGGACTTTTTGTAGGTTTCGAATCGAGACCACAGGCTGACGTTTCGGTCAACATATCAACATAATTTGTCCAGATCAGCCAGCTCTTTGAGTTCTTTCGCGGATAGCAAGCCTTGTTCGAGAATCAATTTACTCATCGGCGTCTGTGTCCGGAGGGATTTTTTGGCCAAATCAGCGCTTACGCTATACCCCAGAACAGGTGAAATCGCCGTAGCCAGATAGGTGCTCTTCTCAAGCTGCTCTCTGACATGCTTTCTGTTGACTGTTATACCAGCTATGCATTGATTTGCGAAAATACTGATGATATTCGTCATGGTGTCAATCGTCTCAAAAATCTTGTAGAAAAGCACCGGCTCAAATGCGTTCAATTCCAATTGCCCATTAGCCGCCGCCAGCGTTATCGTAAGATCGTTGCCGATGCAGTTGAAAGCCACCTGACTCACAGCCTCCGGAATAACCGGATTGACTTTGCCCGGCATTATGGACGAGCCATTCTGAACTCCAGGCAAATTAAGCTCATTAAAACCCGTGGCCGGACCGCTCGAGAGAATACGCAGGTCGCTGGCCCACTTATTCAAAGTTACTGCGCAGCTCTTGATCGCCGCGGAGGCGTCAATAAAATCGTCCAGGTTCTGAGTGGCATCAATGAGATTGGGAGCTTGCTTAAGCTCAATTCCGCACACGCGCGAGAGCTCGGGTACGATGAGAGCTCTGTATGCCGGGGAGGCATTCATACCTGTTCCAATCGCAGTTCCACCAAGGTTTACGTAATACAAAGATTGCTCGGCCTCACGGGTCTTGAAAATATCACGAGTCAGTGCTGAGGCGACGGCCAAAAATGCCTGACTCATTCGCATCGGAACCGCATCTTGCATCTCAGTACGTCCCATTTTGAAAATGTCGTGAAACTCCGCGGCCTTTCTCTCTTGAACTTCAATCAAATGTTGCAGGGCTTCAATGAAGGGGTTCAGCATTTCGATCGTGGCCAAGCGGCCGGCTGTAGGGAAAACGTCATTAGTCGACTGACTGCGGTTGACATGGTCATTGGGATGTACGATCGAATAATCGCCTTTCTCTCCCCCCAAAATCTCGATAGCGCGGTTAGCAATCACTTCATTTACATTCATGTTAGCAGAGGTACCGGCTCCGCCTTGAATCGCATCGACAATAAATTCATGCCGGAACTGGTCATTGAGAATCTCATCGCAGGCAGCAACAATTGCTCTGCCAATTTCAGGCTCAAGTTCGCCGACGGCGACATTTGTCCTGGCAGCGGCTTTCTTCACTCTTGCGAGATTGGCGATCAAAACCGGGTGCATGGGGTGCATGGTAATCGGGAAATTGTGGGAAGCGCGCAAACTCTGGACACCATAATAGGCATGCGCCGGCACCGGGATTTCGCCGATTGAATCGCTCTCTACACGATATAGCTTGTCATTATCCTGTGGAACGGTCATGTCTGTACCTCGAGTTTCCAATGTATGTGACTTCGTTTGACTAATCCTTTTAACCATAATAAAAAAAGGCAAGTTATGCAAACTTGCCGTGAAGGCTACACCCTGGCTGCTCCTTATTCTTCGCCAAAGTATTCATTCAGGCGGGCGATCAGGTGATCAGGATTCAGCCCGTGGACTTGACATGCCTGCTCGATCGTCTCTCCGCTGGACATCACGCAACCTAAACAATGCAAGCCTTCTTCCATAAAAATCCCTGCACTATTGATATCTAGTCGCAAAACGTCAACAATGATCATATCTTTATCTACCATAAACACTCCTCTTTTTTTAGCTAGATTACTCCCCCACGACCTGATGGACTGTAACATTTCTGCCGAGAAGTCCACAAAAGCATAGGCAATTGTTTCATGCTGATGACATAAAGGCTGAAATTCAGGCATTCTATTGACACTTCCGTCTTCGATATAGATAATTGTCACGAATCTATTTCTAGGAGGAAACACATGACTAAGAATGAACTGATCGAATCAGTTGCCAAGACCGCCCAGCTTTCAAAGAAGGACGCTGATGCTGCCGTCAACGCAGTTCTCGACAATATCACCGCAACACTGGCAAGCAATGAGAAAGTTGTTCTCGTTGGCTTCGGCACTTTCGAAGTAAGAGAGCGCAAAGCTCGCATCGGCCGTAATCCTGCCACGAAGGAAGAGATCGAGATCCCTGCTTCTAAGGCTCCTGTTTTCAAGGCCGGTAAAGGCCTCAAGACCGCAGTCAACGCTGACTAATCTCATTTATCATAGAGTCATGAAGAGCTGCCCTCCGGCAGCTCTTTTTGTCTCCCTGATTGTCACAAGAGTAGTGAAACCAGCGCACGAATTACAACTCATCTCGCTCTAAGACATCCAGCGCTTCCAAGCGTTCTCTTGCTTGTTGCAAGAAATTCGCGATTGCCTGGTTATTACTCAGCGTCAAGCCTGCCTGCGTTAACGAGTAGTGAATCACCCTGTCCATCTGTCGCCGTCCTGTCGCAAAATGAGCCGTGATTCTGGCATAGAGAGCTTTATCCGGTACAAGCAGGGTACTCTTCTTTTCCAGCATCGCCGTCAAAATGGTTCCGAGGTACGTATACCCTTTAAGCGTAGGCTTCAACCCGTTCTCACTGAGAATTTCTTGTAC
>JAAYZH010000249.1 GCA_012514965.1 Clostridiaceae bacterium
GACCATTTCCGGAGTGTTTAAGTTCACTTTGCCTTCAGCGTCGATAAACTGACCGTTCTGGTGCTGCAGATACAGATAGATTTCGTCGGGCATCCCGGAAAAACTCAACGGATAACCAAAAACATATTTCCCGGTCTTTTCTTTAATCGTTTTACCCATCTCGATGTAGTCATCCCAGGTTTTGACATCTTCGACGTTTACGCCCGCTTCTTCAAAAACATCTACACGGTACATCCATGCACTCGGTCCGATATCCCATGGAACAGCATAATATTTGCCATCAGTAGCGTGCTTGACCATGGACAACGGAGCCTCGGCAAAGTTTGCTTCCTCGGGCTTCACAATATCTGTCACATCGAGGAACACATCACCATAGGTGTTCATAAAGGCGGGGAAGTCACGATTCTGAGTCTGAAAAATATCCGGAACCCCTTGGCCGGAGATCAGGGACGGACGCAGCTGAGCATAGTCACTGTCAACGTATTGAACCGTAACCTTGCCGGGGATCTTCGTGTTCTGCGCGTTATATGCCTCTGCAATGTCTGTCATTGCGTCTGCGGCATCATTCCACGATGCTACCACAATGTCCCCGCCGCCGGCAGGAGCCGCCGTGGTCCCATCGGGTGCCTTCGTTGTCGTGCCTCCGCCACCGCCACAGCCTACGAACAAGGTAGCTGCTACGCCTAGCGAAAGAAGCGTGCTGATGATTTTCTTCATGTTTACCTCCTCTTACTTACCCCTTAAGGGGTTTTAGACAATTACTAACTAGATTCTACACAATATTTGTATAAATTACTACAGTCTGAACTTATTTTTTTCATTACTAAATTCGATTTTACTATGAAAGTTATACACAATAATGCATTGATAGGGAAAATTTTCGAGCGACTTGACACAATGCGTCACTCTTGTGTCATAACATTATTGACAAGTTTTTGAATAAGCGCCTGGCAGGACTTTCGCCAGGCGCTTATCGCAGGAATAATCAAATGTCCTGAATTAGTGTTTCTTGCCGCTGCGCAGACGTTTGCGAAAGTCGAAAGGTGTTTCGTTGTAAATCCGCTTAAATAACTTGTAGAAGTAGCTGCTGTTGCTGTAGCCTACGGTGTAAAGAATATCTTCGATGGCCATCTTCGTATTACACAAATAGTCCATGGCCAGCTCCATTCGTTTTTCTTGGAGATGGTCAGTAAAGTTCTTGCCGGTTTCTTCTTTGATCACAACGCTGACGTAAGCAAGCGACACCTTATGCCTGGCGGCAATGGCGGACAAATTCGGCGAATTGTAATGGTCATGCACTTCCTGGAGAGCTTCCGCCACCATCATCTTGCGATGATTGCCAGGGGCTGTCGTCAGACGGTCCGCGTGGCGCTGCAACTCGAGCATCAGCAGACCCATGGTGATCTTGCTGGCGCGGTGGTCCGGATTCCGCTCGGCCAAAAGTATCCCAATAAGATTTTCCACGAGGTTTTGGACCTGCCAGACATCGGCTACTTTGAAATGGAGGAAGGACGATTCGCTGTGCTTCTGTTGCAGAGTGCTGATGATGAATTTGCCCATTGCGTTGTCGCCGCCAGCCTGCTCCAAGGCAAAATCAAAGAAAGCAGGCAAGGCCAGGAAATTCACAGCGACGTCCCCTTCCCCTGCCCGCTTGATCGCCTGCGTGACGTGTTGATTCATGAAGAGCAGCTCACCCTCTTGCAAAGTCACCTCAATAAGGTTATTGATGCGGTGCGTGGTTGTGCCCGAGCACATGTACATCACTTCCACAAAATTGTGACGGTGGGTCGGGAAGTCCACAAAGCGGGTGTGCGGGCGCATGGTGATCAGTTGCCCATCGAGGAGCATCTTGTCCGAATCAATCACGAAGTCAAGCCGATCGGTATACAGCTGCATATTCAGGCTGCCGCCTGCCAGCAGACGTTCTTCTTCCGGGCTTATCTGTGCCAGCTTGTCCAGTAATTCCGCTCTCATCGGCCGCTACCTTTTACACAGTTATCAGGTTCCTAAACTTCGTTTTCGAATCTTCGTTTGAGTTTGTCTTCAAAGTCATCACCTAGGGATGCGAAGCTTAGCAAGCTGCGAATCGGCATAGAAAGAAGCATGGAATCTCGCATCAAGTCGCTGACAGCAGCATCTGCATTCGCCTCTTCTCTTCCGCCGCCGAAGACCTGTTCCATCTGTTGCATAAGCTCGCTGATTGCGGCGCCTTTGCCGGCCTCTATGATGTCCGCGATCGTCGTGTGGTCCTGATGGATGAAGGGCAGGGGTTTACCCTCGATTGTAACGGTTGCTCGGAGAGGCAAGTCGCGGCTCGAACGCCCGACCTCGATGACATAGTCTCCGCTCGGGATATGCCAATCGGCAATCCGCTCTTCGTAGTAGGCAAAGCTGCGGGCATCCAGGCTGAAGCTCACAGTCTGGCTGGCACCGGGCGCCAGCTCGACTTTGGCAAAACCCTTGAGCTCATGCGCGGGACGGGCCGTCTTGCCTGCCGGCGGCGCTACATAGACCTGCACCACTTCTTTGCCTGCACGTTCACCGATATTCTTGACCTCCGCCGTAACGGTGATCGGCTCACCTGCAAACGCGGCAGCGGACAGCTGTAGATTGCTGATCGCAAATTCGGTGTAAGCCAGGCCAAAGCCAAACGGGAACTCGACGGGCATTTCACGTGAGTCATACCAGCGATAGCCCACGAAAATATCTTCCGCGTAGACGACTCGTTTGCTGTCGCCGGGGAAGTTCAGGTAGGCAGGTGTATCGGCCAGGCGCAGCGGTAAGGTCTCCGCTAAGCGGCCTGCCGGTGCGCTTTGTCCAAAGAGCAAGTCCACGCTCGCCTCGCCGACTGCCTGGCCGCCCAGATAGAGGTCGAGAACCGCCTTGACGTCGGCCAGCCAGGGCATGAGCACCGGACTGCCCTTGTGGAGAACAACCACCGTGTTCGGCTGGACGGCGCTGACCGCCGCGATCAGTTCATCTTGACATGCCGGCAGGTTCAGGTGGGTGCGGTCATAGCCTTCGCTCTCGAAGCTGTCGGGCAGCCCGGCGAAAATCACGGCAGCCTCTGCCGAGCGGGCAGCCTCCACCGCCTCCGCCAGACGCGCTGCGTCGGCCTGTTCACCGTCATCGCCCCAGCCCGGCGCGAACCGGACATTCGGAAGATCTGCCGCTGCGGTCACCGCGTTCGAGACCTTGAAGGGGTTGATGTGGCTCGAGCCGCCGCCCTGGAATCGCGGCGCCCGGGCAAAATGGCCGATAAAGACCACAGCCTTGTCTTCCGCCAACGGCAGCATATTATTCTCGTTCTTCAGGAGGACCGCGCACTCGGCAGCCGCTTTGCGGGCAAAAGCGTGGTGAGCTTCTTGGTCATAGGAATCGATAGCGGGTTCAGCCGCCAGACCCTTGTCAATCCAGCGCAGGAGCTCCTCGACGGAGTGGTCGAGCGTCTCCTGGCTCAGCCTCCCACTCTCAAGGGCCTTCAGCAGCCTGCGGTCGTTGACGCCATTGCTGGAGGGCATTTCAAGATTAAGGCCGGCTTCAAGTGCTTCGACACGACGGTTCATGGCGCCCCAGTCGGTCATGACGATACCGTCGAAGCCCCATTCATCCCGCAAAACGTCCTTGAGCAGCCACTCGTGCTCACAGCAGTACGTACCGTTGAGACGGTTGTAAGCGCACATCAAAGTCCAGGGCTTCGCGTCCTTGACTGTTTTCTCAAAAGCGGCCAGATAAATCTCGCGCAAGGCCCGTTCGCTGACAATCGTGTCTGTGCTCATGCGGAAGTATTCCTGGTTATTCGCCGCGAAATGCTTGACGCTCACACCCACATTACGGCTCTGGATACCATTCACATACGAAGCCGACAGCTCACCGGCCAGGTAGGGGTCTTCCGAGAGATACTCGAAGTTACGGCCGCACAGCGGGCTGCGCTTGATATTGATCGCAGGTCCCAAAACCGTGTGCAGTTTCTCCGCGCGGGCCTCGTCACCCAGATGTTCACCAAGAGTACCGATCAGTTCGCGGTCCCAGGACGAGGCCAGGGCCGAGCCGGCAGGGAAACACACCGCCTGAATACTCTCGTTCAAGCCCAGATGGTCACTCGCATCCGCCTGCTTGCGCAGGCCATGAGGGCCGTCGCTCACCATAATCGACGGGATCCCCAGGCGTTCGACTGCTTTGGTCCACCAAAACCCTTCGCCCGAGCAAAGCCCGGTCTTCTCTTCATTCGTCAGGTTCTTCATGAGGTATGTAATATCCAGCTTCATGAGGTTCTCCTTTGGCCGTTATCCGGCAATAAATCCTTGTACGTTACTCGTCCGCCCAATCTTCTTCGCGAATCTTCCTGTCCTTGAAATAGTACTGCTTGTCATAGTCATCTATCTCACGCAGCACGCGGCAGGGGTTGCCGACCGCGATCACATTCGAGGGCAGATCCTTCGTCACGACACTCCCCGCCCCGATCACCACATTGTCCCCGATCGTCACGCCGGGCACGATAATCACGCCCGCCCCGATCCAGCAATTGCGGCCAATGCGCACAGGGAAGTTGTACTGCAGCCCACGCTCGCGAAGCTCCGGATCCAGCGGATGCCCGGCGGTAGCGATCACGACATTGGGGCCGAACATGGTGAAATCACCCACATAGACGTGAGTGTCGTCAACCATGGTTAAATTCGAATTCACATAGATTCCTTTGCCAAAATGGACAAATTTCGCGCCAAAATTCGCATGCAGCGGCGGCTCGATATAGCAATCCTCGCCGATCTCCGCAAACATCTCCCGCAGCAGGGCCTCGCGCTTCTCGGGCTCACTCGGCCGCGTCAGATTAAACTCATCCACAAGATCCTGACAGCGACGCTGCTCCTTGTGGATCTCCGGGTCCCACGGATAATACAAATTCCCGTCATGCTGCCTGTCCAAATTGCTCATCCTCTGCCTCCCAATCCCCGGCTGTCCAGCAAGAAATTTCTATGCCTCTATCTTAGCGCATGAGGGGTAATTTTGGCCAAAAACAAGCCCGGAATTATTGTGAATCGCCGTTGATCAGCTTGATCGACACCAGCTTCTCATGCATTCCCAGCATCACCGCGGTCATCCCCAGCAGGTAAACCGGCAGCAAACTTATATTGATGTAATTCGCAATCAGGCCAAACAAAGGCGGCATAATCAGAATCCCCACATAAGCACTCGCCATTTGCACCCCGATAATCGCAGACGTCCGTTCGGCTCCAAAATATTCAGGCGTCGAGTGAATCACACTCGGATAGATCGGCGCGCAGCCCAAGCCAATAAGAATCAATCCAGCCAGGTCCGAAACACCGCCCAAAGGCAGCCAAAGCACCAGAATTCCGAGCACGATCACCGCCTCCCCCGCCCGGATCAGCGTCCGGTCGTGGAATCGGAAGGTCAGGAACCCATTCAGCGCGCGGCCGGCCGTAATGCCCAGGAAGAAAAGACTCGCCCAGCCGGCCGCCTGCTCCGGATGCACACCGCGGTGCAAAACCAGGTAGCTGCTGGCCCACAGCCCCGCCGTCTGCTCAATCGCGCAGTAGCTGAAAAAGGTCAGCATAACCGCCTTAGCCCCGGGAATCTTGATCGTCTCCGCCAGCGTCAAAGCCCTGGTCGGAACCTCGTTGCCCTCAGCATCCATCACCGTAGTCGGCTGCTTCTTCCACAGGGGCAAGCTGAAAAAGAGAACCAGACTTAGCGCCACCTGTATGAAAACAATGTAGCGATAGCCATGATTCCAGCCCTGCCCATTCGTCAGCGCATAGCCCATAATCGAAGGCCCGGCCGCCGCTCCGACGCCCCACATGCAATGCAGCCAGCTCATGTGGCGGCTTGAGTAATGCAGCGCTACATAATTATTCAAGGCAGCATCGACGCTGCCCGCCCCCAGGCCGTAGGGTATCGCCCAGAGCACCAGCATCCAGAATGAACCGCTGATCGAAAAGCCAAACAAAGCCAGCGCGGTGAGGGCGACGCTGACGAGGGTGACTTTGCCCGTACCAAGTTTACGGTTCAGGCGGTCACTCATGAGACTCGAAATAATCGTGCCTCCGGCTATCGTCATGGAGATAATGCCGGCATAGTCGAGATCGACTCCGAGGTCGAGATGCATGATCGGCCAGGCGGAGCCCAGCAGGGCGTCCGGCAGGCCAAGGCTGATAAAGGCTAAGTAGATGATCGCGAGCAGCAGGTGCAGCATGTTTCCTCCGGTGGGTGTGAGTTTGCTTGGGCGGGTTGGGGTCGGCGGGGTCGGATTCGGATTCGGATTTACACAGTATGATTAGGATACCCTTTTGGCTGTATCTTGGCCATGCTTGGCGAGGAAATTTCGTGTTGTGGGGGGCTGGTTTATAGTATTGTGGCCAAATATACGACCGAGCGGATGAAGTTATTGTTTAACAGAGGAGCAATGACTTATAAATGTTTTATTGGCCAAAGCTTGGGGAGCGGTTCTGGACAAATTTTTCGATATTCCAGGCTGAGGGCACAGCACCGGCGACAGGTCCCGAGCTCTTCCCAAGGAGTTGTCTCGCTTTTAGTTTCGGTTTAAATCATAAATCTCCTGCTGCTGTCCGGAGGTGAGCAAGCTGTCTGCCGTGGCGGCGATCAGCACAATCCCGATAATGCTTAACATCAGGCGTGTGAGCGTAAAGGTCAGACCCAGACTGGCCGCTTCGAAGGTCAGCAGGGGGATTTTGGTCGTCGACCAGGCCCCTATGAAGATGAAGACATTGAAGAGACTGCTGCCCTTCTTGAGCATCACCGCAGCGACGGGGAAGGCGGCGTAGAGGGGTCCGGCGGCGGCCGAGCCGAGCAGGAAGGCAATAAGGACACCTTTGAGGCCGGAACGCTTGCCGGTGTAGCGAATCATGGTGGCGCGATCGACCCAGACATCGAGCAGCCCCAGAAGAACGAAGATTGGCGGGATGACGGAAATCATCTCCAGCAGGTTATTGCGGGTAAGCTCGAAGGACTTTGCGCCGATCTCGGGCAGAGTGAGACCGACCACTACATTCACTGCGAGCAAGGCCAAAAATACACGATAACGTTTGAATAATTCTTTCATTACAGGACTACTCCTATCACCAGGGCGGCCAGCAGCGAGAAGACGAAAGCCGCGACGTTCCGGATCAGGGTGGCACGTTTGCCGAAGGTTTTGATCTCCAGGGGCAGCGTGACCACGCCAACCATCATCAGGGTCGAGACGAAGGCTGCGATCTGCATGTACCCGGCGCCGTTCTTCAGCAGGGCGGCAGCCAGGGGGAAGGCGACAAAGCCGGGGATGAGGGTGATCGAGCCGATAAGCGCCGCGCCCAGGACGCCGAAGACGCCGGATCGAGTGCCCATGAGCATCGTGATGGTTTCTGGACTGAGAATCGAGAGAGCCAGACCGATGATGATCAGGATGGCCAAAAACTGCGGAAGAATGTTCTCAAAGGACTTCCAGGCCTTTTTGAGAGCCATTTTGGTCTTGCCGCGGTCTTTGACGAAGGAAACGAGCAGGCCTCCTCCGGCCAAAGCGTAGAGTACGTACGTAAACATAGTGCACCTCGTGAAAGATATATTTTCTCATCTTCGCTTACAAATTTATATTTGATGTCGAAAACGCTCCAAGATCATAACAAAAGCTGACTGCTGATCATGTCCCAAAACGCACGTAAAGTAACGCTTTGGCAGACAATCGCGTCAAGAACTTCTACTCGGCAAGGGTATTGCGGTGCCAGACCTATTCGCCAAAACGCTCCCGCGCCTCCGCTTGCAAAGCCACAAGCTTGCGGGTATACCACAGATACTTCTGATAGCACTCGC
>JAAYZH010000250.1 GCA_012514965.1 Clostridiaceae bacterium
AAGATTCCAGAGAATCTGGTTATCTACGGTTATATTTTTACCGTAGCCAACAAGATCCAAGCTTCCGGCGACAAGGTCATGGAAGGCCTGACCATGCGTCAACAGTTCCTGTTGATCTCATTGTCGTTATTCGAAGATTATGCGCCGACTTTACAAGAATTAGCTGAAGTCTTTGGCAGCTCATACCAGAATGTCAAACGTATGGCAACCCAGCTCGAAGACAAGAATTTCCTGGAAATCCGTAAAGACCCGATCGATCGCCGCAAGATTCGCATCATTCTGAATCGCAAGCAGTTCGATGAGCTTCAGGGTAATTTCTCGAATGTAACTTCCGATTTCATGAATAGATTGTACGCAGGCATCAGTGCTGATGACCTACAGACAATTGCTAAATCATTGGTGAAGATTAATCAGAATCTCGATGAGATGGGTCAGAATTAACTGACCCAAACCTCATTACATAAATTTAGCTAGTTCATGGCGACATGCCGTGGCAGCTTCAGATGTGCGGTCCGCTGCAGGTCCTCCGAAGACCTCTCGGGCCGCTACACATTTCTCCAAAGAGATCGCTTCATATATATCTGCTTCTGTGCCTGGAAAGAAACCGCGATATTGTTCCAGTGACAAAGCTTCAAGAGAGCAATTTTGAGTAATTGCAAAATGGACTAATTCGCCAGCCACGTGATGAGCATCCCGGAACGGCAAGCCTTTACGGACAAAATAGTCTGCCAAATCGGTAGCATTGGTAAAACCGCCGGCGGCAGCCGCGCGCATTCTATCCTTCTTGACAGTGAGCGTCTCCATCATACCTGTGAAAGCAGGTAAACATAGCTTTATCGTATCCACTGCATCGAAAACGGCTTCTTTATCCTCCTGCATGTCCTTATTATAGGCAAGCGGGAGGTTTTTCATCATGGTTAGCAACGTCATTAGCGAACCGAAAACACGGGAAGTTTTGCCCCGAGTCAATTCAGCGACATCTGGATTTTTCTTCTGCGGCATCATCGATGATCCGGTTGCGTAGGCGTCATCGAGTTCAATGAATCGAAATTCCTGTGAAGACCAGAGGATAATCTCTTCACTCAGGCGCGAGAGATGCATCATCACCATAGAAAGGCCAAAACCGAGCTCGATGGCATAATCGCGGTCACTCACGGCGTCAAGGCTGTTGCGGCAAGGAGCCGTAAAGCCCAGAAGCTCGGTCGTATAAAAGCGATCAACTGCGTAGGTAGAAGTAGCAAGTGCGCCGGCACCGAGCGGATTATAGTTCATCCGCGCACGCCAGTCTGCCAAACGTCCGAGATCACGCAAGAACATTTCTACATACGCCAACAAGTGATGTGCCAGCGTGATTGGCTGCGCTCTCTGCATGTGTGTGTAGCCCGGCATGATTGTTTCGGTGTGCAGTTCTGCCAGGTCCAGAAGTACACTCGTCAAATTCACCAGCAATTGCTTGATTTCTTCTGCTTCATCACGTAAATAGAGTCTTAGGTCAGTAGCGACTTGATCATTACGACTGCGTGCCGTGTGCAGCTTCTTGCCGGGGGTTCCGATACGTTCGCTCAATTCAGCTTCGATAAACATATGAATATCTTCAGCTTCGGGGTCAAATTCTAACTGTCCGGTATTCAAAGCAGCCAAAATTGATTGTAGACCCTCACGGATAGCGGCAACTTCGGTGTCAGATAAAATACCTGCCCGTTGCAACATTGCTGCGTGCGCCAGAGATCCCCGAATATCCTGTTCGTACATTCGGCAATCGAAAGCAATAGAAGAATTGTAGTCATTAACCGACTTCGAGGTGTCTTTGCTAAAGCGGCCGGCCCAGAGTTTTGCTGACATACGAATAACCTTTCTTGTTCTTGAAGGAAAAGAAAAGGCCCGAAGGCCTTTTCTCTGCTTGTCGGTAAAAATTAATCCAAATTATTTCTCTGCTTCATGGCTGCATAGACTTTCGTCGGCAGACCAAAGAGGTTGATAAAACCGGCAGAGTCCTTTTGGTCATAGACCTCGTCTTCACCAAAAGACGCGATTTCTTCATCATAGAGACCGGTGGGTGAGCTAATGCCGGCAGGCATCGCATTGCCTTTGTAAAGCTTGACACGTACAGTACCAGAAACCGTTTTTTGCGTGTCATCGACGAAAGCTGACAATGCTTCGCGTAAAGGATGGAACCACTGTCCGTTATAGACCAATTCAGCAAACTTCAGAGCCACATGATCTTTAAAGTGCATAGTGTCTTTCTCAAGGCAGAGCTGCTCCAGCCAGCGATGAGCCTTGTAGAGGACAGTTCCGCCAGGTGTCTCATAGACACCTCGTGACTTCATGCCGACTAAACGGTTCTCGACTAGGTCTTCAATGCCCACACCATTGGCCCCCGCTACCTTGTTTAAATACTCCAGCATAGCTACGTCGCCCGTTACTTCATCGACTTTGACAGGTATACCTTGCACAAATTCGAGTGTTATGTAAGTCGGTTCATCCGGAGCCTGTTCCGGAGAGACCATAAGCTCAAGAATCCGTCTATAATTTGGTTCGTTTGCGGGATTTTCCAGATCCATACCTTCATGCGACAAGTGCCAAAGGTTCTGATCCTTGGAATAGTTGTCTTCACGAGTGACCGGGACCGGAATGCCGCGGGCTTCTGCATACGCAAGCTCCTGCTCGCGTGACTTGATTTCCCAAATACGCCAGGGAGCAATGATCTTTAGATCCGGAGCCAGGGCTTTGATCGCAAGTTCGAAACGAACCTGATCATTGCCTTTGCCAGTGCAGCCATGACAAATGGCAGTGCAATTTTCTTTACGGGCAGTCTCAACTAATTTCTTACCGATTAAAGGACGAGCGATCGAAGTCCCGAGCAAATAGCTGTTCTCGTAGACCGCCTGCGCTTTCAGTGTAGGATAAACATACTCTGTGACAAATTCCTCTGTGATGTTTTCTACGTAGCATTTCTCCGCGCCTAGCTTCAAGGCTTTGTTTCTGAGAAAATCTTCATCTACACCCACGCCGACATCGCCGCAATAGGCGATTACGTCGCAATCATAATTTTCTAACAACCAAGGTATAATTACCGAGGTATCCAATCCGCCGGAATAGGCGAGCAAAATTCTTTCTTTAGCCATTTGTTCCTCCTGATATGCACTTTGTACTTATAATTTACCAATAATATACGATACTTACGCTAAATACAAGTCGCTCCGAGATCGTATTCGCAGAGAACTTTTCTCACACTTTACTTTTCTATCCCTATGTTATAATTATCGGCAGTGTAATTCAACTTTACTTGTCATTCGAATTTGGAGGTTTATGGTAAATATGAATGAAAGAAAAGGTTCTATTCAAGTAAGTACGGAAAATATTTTTCCGGTGATCAGACAATGGCTCTATACAGACCGAGATATCTTTATGCGTGAATTGGTCTCGAATGCCGCTGACGCAATAACGAAGCTCGAGCGTTTGCGAGGTCTTGGCGAGTGGGATGCAGAAGCAGATCCGGACTATGCAATTCATGTTACTTATGATGCAGAAGCCGGTACTATCTCGATCCGTGATAACGGACTCGGCATGACGGAAGCTGAGATCGATGAATACATCAATCAGATCGCTTATTCCGGCGCAATGGCCTTCGTGGAGCAGTATAAGGATAAGGGCGATGCGGCCGGT
>JAAYZH010000251.1 GCA_012514965.1 Clostridiaceae bacterium
CATCGCGACCGGATCGCTGCCGTCGTGGTAGCGGACGTTGACCGGGATTCGTTCACCGAAATCCGTTTTGAAACAGTCGACACCGAGGTCGAGGAGGCCCTTCAGCTGCTGCTGATACCAGGCACAGGCCGCAGGTTTTGTGAAGTCGACCACGCCCATACCCGCCTGCCAGTTATCGGTCTGCCAGACTCCCTTGCCGTCGGCCCGCTCCAGCAGGTAGCCTTCGCGCCTGCCTTCTTCGAAGAGTGCCGTGTTCTGCGCCACATAGGGATTGATCCAGACACAGATCTTGAGGCCGCGGTCTTTGTAGCGTTGCAGCATAGCCTGCGTGTCGGGGAAGACTCGCTCGTCCCACTGGAAGTCACACCAGCGGAATTCACGCATCCAGAAGCAGTCGAAGTGGAAGACGCTCAGGGGGATGTCTCTGTCCGCCATGCCCTGAATAAAGGAAGATGTAGTAGCTTCGTCGTAGTTTGTGGTAAACGAGGTGGAGAGCCAGAGGCCAAAGGACCAGGCCGGCGGCAGGGCGGGACGTCCTGTCATGGCAGTGTAACTGCGCAAGACATCCAGAAGATCCGGGCCATAGAAGAAGGTGTACTGAAGCGCTTCGCCCGGGACGGAGAAACCCACGAACCCGACCTTTTCGCTGGCCACTTCGAACGATACATTTCCGGTGTGATTCACCAGGACGCCGTAGCCTTTGTTGCTGAGATAGAATGGCACCGCTTTGTACACGAAGTCAGAGGCTGTTCCGCCGTCTTCGTTCCACGTCTGGACGGTCTGGCCGTTTTTCGCAAAAGCAGTAAACCGTTCACCGAAACCATATAGGCTCTCGTCTGCGCGCAGGGACAGCTCCGTGAGCATGTAGGGTACGCAGCGGGTCTCGTCAAGGTAATTGGCCTGGGGAAGCATGGTGGACGGCTGACGCTGCCAACGCATGTATCCGAGGTTGCGGAAGCCGCAGCCGGTGATGACCTTGCCGCTGACTCGAACGAATAGCCGAACGGGTACTTCGTCACACGAACCATGAGGTCATCGAAGCACATCCTGAATTCGCTCTCGGTCTCCTCGAGCACAACCGGCCGAGGATCCTCTGTACATTCGAATTCCGGCACATGCGTATCGTAACCGGCGAAATGCCAAGCGCGAACGCTCACCGCATTGCGGCCGACAGCGCGAAACTCGATTGTAATAGTCGGCTGATTCAGGGTCGCTCCACGTGAGTCAATATGGCCGACGGGAGCCAAAATCCGCATTCCATTCTCAATAGCCTGCCACTCGTAAGCATGGGCAGCGTAGAGCGCGTTCGCTGATTCGCTGCGCAGCCAGAAGCCTTCTGTGAATTTCATAGTACCCTCTCCTCTACTCTGGCGGTCTTGTGCCGCTGTAATCGAAAACTGTTGTGCTGGACTTTGGCCAAAGTCTAGCACAGACCCCACCTTGCAAACAGAAAAAAACCGGACGGGGCTGTCCCCAATCCGGCTCTCTGCGTGTACATATTAGCCCTTCACGACACCTGCGACCATACCCTTGATAATGTTCTTGCTGAAGGCAAAGTACATCACAACAATCGGCGACATGGTAATCAGCATAGCGGACATGATCTTGGGGTAGTCCGAAGAAAATTGACCGGTAAACTGCGTCATGGCCAGGGGCACGGTATGCAGACCTACGTCGCGAAGCAGAACCAGCGCGAACGAAAATTCATTCCAGCAGGAGAAAGTCTGAATGATCGCGATCGTCACCAGGACGGGTTTGCAAATCGGCATAATAATGCGGAACAGCGTATTCGTAAAGGTGCTTCCGTCTATCGAAGCTGCTTCTTCGAGCGCTGTAGGAATCGTCTTCACATAGCTGTGGATCAGGAATACCGCAATCGGCATGCCAAAGGCGATATAAGGGAACAATAAGGTGTACCATTGGTTGTTCATCTTGGTTGTGTTAAAAACTATGTAGATCGGGACCAGCAGCGAATGCACGGGAATCAACATCCCCATCAGCATCATCAGCCAGATCACCCGGTTGAAAGCAAATTTCACACGGGCCAGAATATAACCCACAATGAAACCAAACAAAAGAATCAAGAATACCGAGAGTACCGTAGTGCGGATACTGTTGATCAGCGAATCCGCGATGTGGTAATCCTGATTCGTGATGATATCACGATAATTATTCAGCGTCGGATTGGGCGGTAAGCCCATGATGTTGGCGTTGAACTCTCGTTTGACCTTAAGTGAAGAGTAGAACATCCAGACCAGCGGGAAGATACAACTTGCAGAGAAGGTGATCAATATCGCGTTGAGGACGACTGTTACGACACCGTCGCCAAGACGTTTGCCTGTTGTCATGCCATTTACTTTTTCAGCCATAATTATGCACCTCCTAATCCTTCGTGAATTTATTGGATATCAGCTGCATAAGACCGACCACCAGCAAGCCCAGGACGAAAATGCCGACGGAGATCGCACTGCCGTAACCCATATTCCCCTGGCTAAAGGAGATCTTATAGCCGTACATCGCCATAACCATAGAATTGTTGCCCGGACCGCCGGCCGTCATTACATAAATATTATCGAAGGCCTTCATATTGCCGGAAACACAAAGAACCAGACAGACGAAGATCGTATTCTTAATCATCGGCAGGACAATATAAATCGATTTCTGTAGGGAGTTCGCCCCGTCAAGCTCTGCCGACTCGTAAATTTCTTTGTCAATTGCGGAAGTCGCGGACAGCAGG
>JAAYZH010000028.1 GCA_012514965.1 Clostridiaceae bacterium
GACGTGATGTAGAGAGGAAGAGGTGCGCATGGAAAATTCGAGTATACGAGTAGCCCAGTTACTTCGTTACGGCCTGGATACAGGGATATTGCACGAGGATGATGAAATATTTGCCCGCAACCTGCTGCTGGATGCTTTGGGACTTGACAGTTACGAAGCCCCTGAATCGCAAGTCGAAGTACCGCCATTGCCCGAGATTCTTGAGGCTCTTATGGATGACGCCGCTGCCAGGGGTGTGCTTGAGCCGGATTCGGTTGTTTTCCGTGATCTCTTTGATGCCAGATTGATGAATTGTCTCTTGCCACGCCCATCAGAAGTCAGACGCCGCTTTGCGGAATTCATTTCCGTGGATGTCAAAAAGTCTACGGATTGGTTTTATAAGTTCTCGCAAGACAGCAACTACATTCGTCGTGACCGGGTCGTCCGCGACCGCAAGTGGAAAACTCCTTCGGATTATGGCGAAATCGACATTACCATCAATCTCTCGAAACCCGAGAAAGATCCACGTGCCATCGCAGCTGCTTTGCACGTGAAACATAGCGATTACCCTGCCTGCCAGTTGTGCAAAGAAGCAGAAGGCTACGCGGGTAGAGTCAATTATCCAGGTCGCCTGAGCCACCGCCTGATTCCGGTGACTTTGAATGGGGAGCCGTGGTTTTTTCAGTATTCACCCTACACCTATTACAATGAGCATGCGATTGTTCTTTCAGCTGAGCACAGACCTATGGTCGTGAGCCACGCTGGCATGCAGCGACTGTTGGATTTTGTCAGGCAATTCCCTCATTATTTTGTGGGCTCAAACGCAGACCTGCCGATAGTCGGAGGTTCCATTCTTACCCATGATCACTTCCAAGGCGGCAATTATCAGTTTGCCATGGATCAGGCACCAGCTGAATGGTCCTTTTCACTGCAACGTTTCCCGAATGTCGAAGGCGCTGCGATCAAATGGCCAATGTCTGTCTTGCGTCTGCGCTCTAATGACCCGGTGGAGCTCGCTGCTGCAGGCAGCCACATACTTGAACAATGGCGCTCCTACTCCGATCCGGAGCTGGATATTTTGGCCTTCAGCAGGGCAACGCCACACAACACGATTACGCCGATTGCGCGTCGTGACGGGGAGGTATACGTACTTGACCTGGTTCTGCGCAATAACCGCACGACCGATGAGCGGCCGCTGGGGATTTTTCACCCGCGGCCGGCCTATCACCACATCAAGAAAGAAAATATCGGGTTGATCGAGGTTATGGGTTTGGCGGTCTTACCGGCTAGACTCAAAGACGAGCTCGAATCTGTCGCAGAATGCCTTCTGGACGGTTCCGATCCTCTGGATAACCCTGCCGCTGCAGCCCATGCGGAATGGATCCTTGAATTGCGAGCGAGGTACACTCGTTTTGACCCTGAGACCATCCGTACCTTGCTTGAGGCCGAGACTGGCAAAGTATTTGTGGGTGTACTTGAAGATGCCGGTGTATTCAAACGTGATGAGGCTGGGCAGGCTGGGTTGCGCCGTTTTGCCGAGCATTGTGATCAGTAAGCAAAGTTGACTGCTGAAGGGATCTTTCCACCGTTCGCAGGTAAAAATGGAGGTTTTCTATGCAAGCTTTTGAGAAATTAGGCAGTTTTTATCTGGGGAAGGTATTTGATCTCGAGTCGCAACGTCGCAGTGATCAGTACCTGCTCTACGATTCCAAGGATCTGACCACACATGCCGTCTGTGTCGGTATGACCGGCAGCGGCAAGACGGGCTTATGTATCGGTCTGCTGGAAGAAGCTGCCTTGGATGGTGTTCCTGCGCTGATTATTGACCCCAAGGGTGATATGAGTAATCTGCTCCTCTCTTTCCCTGAACTGAGGGCTGAAGATTTCCTGCCCTGGGTGCAGGCTTCGGAAGCAGAGCGCAAGGGGCAGACCCTAGAAGAATTCGCTGCATCGACTGCGCAAAAATGGTCTGATGGCCTCGCTGAATGGGAACAAGACGGTAATCGCATAGCTGCCATGCGTGATAAGGTAGAGTTTACGGTCTACACTCCCGGAAGCTCGGCCGGCCGCCCTTTGTCCATCCTGCGTCTTGTCGACCTGCCTTCCAGGGCCGTTCTTGAAGATCCTGAGGCCCTGAATGATTATGCAGGATCGACAGTTTCATCTCTTCTGGCTCTCTTGGGTATTCAAGCTGACCCCATGAACAGCCGCGACCACATACTGCTGGCAAACATTCTGCTCGACGCCTGGCAAAACGGCCGCGCACTCGATCTGGCCGCGCTGATTCAGGCTATCCAGCAACCCAACATTGCTCAAGTAGGGGTGTTGCCGCTGGACATTTTTTATCCTGCGAATGATCGCTTCCAGCTGGCCATGCGCTTCAATAACCTCCTGGCTTCGCCGCAGTTTGCCGCCTGGATGCAGGGTGAGCCTCTGGATGTGTCTCGTCTGCTCTATACGCCTACGGGTAAGCCGCGCGTCAGCATTCTGTCGATCAACCACTTGAATGACAGTGAGCGCATGTTCTTTGTCTCTACCTTCTTGAATCAGGTGGTGTCCTGGATGCGTTCGCAATCGGGTACCGGCAGTCTCAGAGCGATTCTCTACATGGATGAGATTTTTGGCTTTTTTCCGCCGGTGGCGAATCCTCCGTCCAAAAAACCGCTCCTTACTTTGCTCAAGCAAGCCCGCGCCTTTGGCCTGGGTGTCGTCTTGACCACACAAAACCCCGTGGACCTTGATTATAAGGGCCTTGCGAATATCGGTACCTGGTTTGTGGGCCGCCTGCAGACCGAACAGGACAAAGCCAGGCTTCTGGATGGTTTACAGGGAGCTTCGACCGCTGCTGCTCAGCAATTCGACCGCCGCGAGCTTGATGAGCTCTTATCTAAGCTCCAAAGCCGGATCTTCCTGGTAAACAATGTGCACGAAGATCGCCCTGAGCTCTTCGAAACACGCTGGGCTATGTCGTATCTAGCCGGCCCTTTGACCCGCAATCAGATTGCGAAGCTCCAGCCGGAAGCATCCGTCGCAGTGCCTGATCCGGTCGCGGAAGCCGTTGCCGAACCTGCCGCCGCCCCCGTCGCAGCTGCAGCAACTGCCGCTGCCCCTGCCGCAGCTGCAGCAACTGCCGCCGCCGTTCCTCAGTCGATGAATATGCTTCCGCAAATTCCGCAAGATATCGCGCAGTACTTTTTGGCCCCTGATCGTCGCGCAAATCGTCTGGTCTACATGCCGTCCTTGTACGCCTATGTTGACACTGCTTTTAACGATACAAAGAAGCACATTTCGACCGTCGAAAGCTCTATCTGGAACACGCCTGTTAAACAAGGAGTTCTGACTGTGCAGTGGGAAGAGACTACGGGGGCCAAACCCGAGCCTGACAGTCTGGAGACCAAAGCAACTCCAGGTGCAAGCTTTGGCGAATTGTCGGATGCTGCCCTCAAGAAAACAAACTATACCC
>JAAYZH010000252.1 GCA_012514965.1 Clostridiaceae bacterium
GCTGTAATCCGACCTTGCCCTCGGATTAGAAAGGATTTTGTCGCAGCGGAGGCTTAGAAAATGAATAGCAGCCGTCGGATCGCTCTTCGCCGGTTTCGTGCGTCGGCGCAATGCAGGCAGATTCTTTCGCGACGTCACTGGTCCTCGACTTCGCTCAGGCGTGGTGAGTTACACCGCGCCCTACTCGCCTGCGGAGTCTTACCGTCGAAGGAGTCTGCCTGCATGTAGCGCTGGCGTGGTTGTTCACCTGCGTAGTTACTCCTTCTACTAGCCCTCTCAGGGGCGTAAATAGAGCAGATATACTGTTAACTTTCACTTGAAAAGTAGGTTACAGCAGCCGAAGTCCCCATTCATGAGCGGCGTTTGTCCTCGACAGCTCCCACGTTCACTTGTCTGCGGAGACTTCCTCATGAAGGGGACTTTTCTCATGCACATCGCAGGGGGGAAGGAGAAGGTAGGTGAACGGTTATCATTTATCAAAGGGGTAGTTATGAAAGCTTTCGTCCGTATCTGTGGAGTAGACTTGTACAACGAATAACGTTTTCACTTCGGTGTTTCATTTAGATTGCACAAAAAAACCAAAAAGATAGTAAATTGTTGAGAGTGCAAATACAACATAAAACTTGATTGACTTTGCTATTGACGCGTGCTACAAATGAGTTAGAAAATAAAAATACGTTAGGTAATTTTTTAGTCAACACTGAGGACGGGAAATAAGAAAAATCTTATGTACCCATATGAATCCTCCTTGGTGAACTTGTCCGCGCGAGATGAACGTCATCTTAATCAAATTCATTAGAGGTCTAGAAAGGAAATATTTATGCTGCGAAGAATCGGATGTTTTCTTGTTTCCTGTGCTATATCTTTGGCCTTGATTTCGTGCGGCACACAACTTGCGTCGAGAGAAAGCGATGCTGCCAGTGTGAATGCCGAAAAATCCTATACGCTTGATGCTCCCGTTTATGAGTCGATCAACCAGCTGGCGGCTGATGCTGATTACATTTTCCAGGGCGTTCTCACAGCACTTGAAAAGGTCGAGGGTGCTTCCTGGTATTGGGAACTGTACACAATTAAGGATTTATATAAGGGTGACAGCGCACAAGAGCAGATCCGCCTGGTTAGCAGTCCTGAAGGCAGCCTGCCTGTGCATAAAGTCGGGACGGAGTATCTGGTGTTTGCGACTGCCTATGAGCTGCCGGTTTATCCTTATCCGCTGATCAATCCAATCTACAATCAGGCGATATTTGAAGTGGGTGCCTATGGGAAGCTCTCTATTGGGGGCAATGTTGAGGAGCAGATGCTGCCGGCGGTGTTTGATGAACAGTTTGCTGTTGAGTACAGGCAAATATTGCTGAACTCGGCTGCTTTGGCCAAAATCAATCCCAGGGTTCCGGTGGTGAATGAATATACGAATGCTGCGGAAATGCTCGCAAATTCAGACGTTGTGGTTAGTGTCACATTCACGGAAGTCGAATTCATTAACGAATATGTGTCGATTGGTAAAGTAGGCAAGGTGACGGTTGAGCATGGTGCTGCCCCGGCCGCCGGACTGCCAAAAAGCATTGCGCTGAATGAAGACGTGCAAGCCGGCGAGGAGTACTTGATCTTCTTGCGGTATGATGCCGAAGAAGAGAGTTTGCTGCTCGCGGCCAGATGCGGCGCTATTGTGCGGTCGTCTGATACGGTTCTTTGGAATGACACCATTCAGCTGCTCAAGAAATCAAGCTGAGGACAGGTAATCAGACCTGAACGTAGAGATTCCGGCTTAATTGCATGAAGATTCATTCCTTTATAGGAGCAAGTGAATCCACTGCGGCGAAGGCGGGATTTTTTGGGTATTTAGGCCGTGTTCGTACCTCGAACGTTGACTTGGTTGTAGTTATTTGAACTATTTTGCAAAGTCACGCTTTCACGCCCCGTGATGTTTGTTATAATTTACATACATATGCTCATGAAGAGCATTGCCCAAGTGGGTGTCACGGTTCTGAAGGACCGCTATTTTTTCGAAATTTGGAGGGTTTTTATGAATCGTACACGTTTACGTCAGCTGACGCTGACGGCTATTTGCATTGCTTTGGGCGTTGTTTTGCCTGTCTTATTCCATAGCATTCCGCGTAGCGGCCAGATTTTCCTGCCGATGCACTTGCCGGTACTGCTGGCTGGGCTGCTGGCCGGTCCCGGCTGGGGTATGGTGGCCGGTATTCTTACACCGCTTATCTCGACCTGGATAACAGGAATGCCGCCGATTGGCCCCATTCTCTTTGCTATGCTTTTTGAGCTGGCTGCTTATGGTCTGGTGAATGCCTTTATTTTCTCGGCTGGTACCGGCTATGGTCTGCAAGCCTGGATGACTTCCTCTTTTGTGACGGGCCTACCGGGGATCGCGCTGCAACTGGTTTTTGTCCCGTTGCTGTATATGGTTTTGGCCAAAGCCAAGCTGACACCCAGTCGTCAGCTGGCTGACAAGCAAACTGCCTAAGCACGCCTTGCGCTTTGCGCTATAATTACAGAAAAGTAGTGGCAGGTGCAAAGGGATGAAGCGAATTCTGGTAGTGGATGGTATGGGCGGAGGTATGGGCAAGGTCCTGGTGGCCGCGATCAAGGAACGAATTCCGGATGCGGAGCTGGTGGCGTGCGGAACGAATGCCCTCGCCACGCAGGCTATGCTCAAGGCGGGTGCCCAGGTGGCCGTTACGGGTGAGAATGCCGTTCTCTACCAGGCGGCTCGCTGCCAGGCGATTTGCGGACCTCTGGGGATTGTTATCCCGAATGCCCTGCAGGGAGAGTTCAGCACGCGTATGGCTGAAGCCATTGCGAGCGCGGATGCTCCGAAATTTTTGTTGCCGGTTCGCAAGCGCCAGATCATTTTGGCGGTGCCTGAGCCGGCTTCTGTCAATGAAGCGGTAGCCTTGCTGCTGGATCAGCTTGAAGCATTTTGGCGCGGCAACGACGTGGAGGAGTAACACAATGAAGGATTTGAAGATTGGCTTTTTGGGATATGGCAACATGGGCTCGAGCTTAGTAAAGGGACTGCTTTTGAGCGGGAAACTACCGGCAGCATCGATATGCGCGACGGATTTGTACATGGACAAGCTCGAGAGCGATGCGGCTGCCTACGGA
>JAAYZH010000253.1 GCA_012514965.1 Clostridiaceae bacterium
GCACCGACCACAGCTCCCAGGGCAGAATAGCCGTTGTCTCCACGATATGCTCTCCCCCACTCATCCAGCAGATCGGCTACCGCTTCATAGACACGGCGGCCATCAGCAAGCTGCAGATCCTGCAGGTCGCGGCTGCTGGGGTTCGAAGTGCGCAGGAGCGCGAATGCCCCGCGCTGTTTGGGAGCGCCGCTCTCCATAAAGGGGGCGATGCCATCCTGACCTAGGTAGGGGTTCACGGTAAGGGCATCCGACTCGAAGGAACGAGCCGTTTTGCCACAGGGGTAGTCGATAGCGCTCAGGTAGCCTTTCGCATAGCAGGCGGCGGTCGAGCCGATGTCGTTGCGTTTGCCGTCAGCAATGACGATGTAGCCCATGGCTTTGGCCAGTCGGCAGGTCCGCGCAAAGGCCTCCACGCCGGGCGACCCATACATCTCGTAGTAAGCCAGCTGCGGTTTGACAGCCGGGATCACGCCCTGTACTGCCTCGAGAAGGCCGCGATTGAACTCGTACATCATCTCGGCCGCGCGTTCCTGGGGATCTTCAATGCGGTTCACGACATCCATCACGATATGTTCGGGGACAAAGTCCAGATTCGGGTCGAGACCCATGACGGTGGGGTTGTCGACGCGGTTGATGGCGTCGATCAGGAGATCCATAAAGTTCTTCATGCTTGATACACCAGCCTTCCTTCGGTAATGGTCGCGACGATTTTGCCCTGCAGGGCAAAGCCGTCGTAGGGAGAATTCTTAGATTTGGATACTGCCTTGCTGCGGTCGTATGTATAGCGTGCCTGAGGGTCCGCAATTGTGAGATCAGCTGGGCTGCCCGGCTGTAAACTGCCTGCGGAAATACGCAGGAAGGCTGCCGGATTGGCTGCCAGGATACGCACGAGGTCCGTTGCCGTAAGGGTTCCGGGCTCGACCAGCCAGGTCCAGGCCAGGGCAAAGGCAGTCTCGAAGCCGATCATGCCATTCTTCGCCAGCGAAAACTCGATCTCTTTCTCGTCCTTGTGGTGAGGGGCGTGGTCAGTCGCCAGGCAGTCGAGGGTACCATCCTTGAGGCCCTCAATGACTGCCAGTCTGTCTTCTTCGCGGCGCAGGGGCGGATTGACGCGGAACAGGCCGTTGAAGCTCAGACAGGCTTCTTCGGTAAGACTGAAGTAGTGCGGACAAGTCTCGGCAGTGACCTTTACCCCGCGGGCTTTGGCCTCACGAATCAAGCTGATGCTGCGAGCCGTGCTGACATGGGCCAAGTGTACGGGCAGGTCCAGATATTCTGCGATGAGGATATCACGGGCGACAATGATGTCCTCGGCTACCGAAGGTATGCCGTGCTCGCCCATACGCGTGGAAGCCGAACCTTCGTTCATGGTGCCTCCGCGCAGCGAGGGTTCCTCGCAGTGATCGATTACGACGAGGCCAAAGTCGGAGGCATACTGCATGCCCTTGAGCATGCGGTCAGCAGTCGAGACCGGGGCACCGTCATCCGAAACCGCGACGATTCCGGCCTGTTTCATCTGCCCCATTTCCGCCAGCTCGACACCATCCTGCCTCTTCGTCACCGCGCCGATCGGGTAGACGTGGACCGCCGCAGCTTTCGCCTTATCAAGAACGTAGCTGACAATGGCTTTATTGTCAATTACGGGAACGGTGTTTGGCATGCAGGCAATCGAGGTAAAACCGCCCGCTGCGGCCGAAGCAGCACCGCTCAAAATATCTTCTTTATATTCCTGACCGGGGTCGCGCAAATGACAATGCAGATCGACGAAACCGGGCATGACCAGCAAGTCTGAGGCGTCAATCTCAAAATCGTAGGGCCCATCAAAGGCTTCCGAAATCTTACCGTCCCGAATGAAGAGGTCCCTGACTTCATCGCGGTCCTCGCCGATCCGGGCTTGCGGATCAAAGGGCACCTGCAACGTCGAAGCTGCCTCGACTACTCTTCCTCCGCGGACGACACCGCTGGCTCCTGACCGGCCGCTGGCTTCCTGGTTCTGGATACGCTTAGAATCTTTCATTGTAAAGGCCTCACTTTCAGATCAACACAGGTTCTGTGCTCTCGCCAAAGCCGAGATGGTTTTGATTGCGGTACAAATTAAGGAGGTACAAAATTGCCATTCGCACAGCTACGCCGGAAGTCACCTGCTCGGCAATCACCGATTGTGTGCTGTCGGCCAGCCCGCCGCTGATTTCCACGCCGCGGTTCATCGGACCGGGGTGCATAACAATTGCGTCCGGTCGAGCCATTTGTATTCGCGGCTCATTGAGACCGTAAAATTGACTGTACTCACTGATTGATGGAAACAGGGCCTTTTCCTGGCGTTCCAGCTGCAGTCGCAAGCCCATCACAACATCCGCGCCAGTGAGGGCTTCTTCCATACTGTGGCAGATTCTGGCGCCGCTTCCGGCCAAATCCGCCGGAATCAAGGTAGCCGGTCCGAAGACGCGCACATTCGCCCCCATCTTCAGAAGTCCGTAGATGTTGCTTCGCACAACCCGCGAATGGGCCAGATCACCGACTATGGCAACCTGCAGGCCATTGAAGCCGCCCTTTTTCTCTTTGATCGTAAGCATGTCCAGGAGCGCCTGAGTAGGGTGCTCATCCATGCCATCGCCGGCGTTGATGATGGAAGCGCCCAGACGCGGGGCCAGGAAGTGCGGCGCACCGGAAACCGAATGCCGCATAATAATCATGTCGGCCGCCATATGGTCCAGGGTCAGAGCAGTATCGTAAAGCGATTCACCCTTACTCACGGAACTGCCTGAGGCCGAGATGTTCGCTGCCTGCGCACCGAGGTATTTCGCCGCCAGCTCGAAGCTCATTCGCGTGCGAGTTGAGTTCTCGTAAAACAAGGTAATAACGGTTTTGCCCTGTAAATAAGCGGTTTTCTTATTACCTGAAGTAAGAATTTTCTTCATATTGGCGGCGGTATTGAGGATGTCCTCGATCTCACCGATTGTCAGCTGCTGCATACCCAGAATGTCTTTGTGTAACAAGCTCATCAGCCCACCTCCTCATGTCCGACGGCGAAGGTCTTGCTCGCCAGCCGCCAGGTCTGCCAGGACCACATCATCGACACCGTCGAATTCCTCGACATGGACCAAGGTCACTTCTGACCTCGAGGTCGGCACGTTTTTGCCCACATAATCTGGACGGAAGGGCAGCTCGCGATGGCCTCTGTCAATAAGGCAAGCCAGTTGAATCGCCGCGGGCCGTCCCATGTCGAAGATCGCCTCGATCGCGGCTCGAATCGTACGTCCGGTATAGATCACGTCATCGACCAGAATAATCTTGCGGTCGTTGATCGCGTCCGATATGAAAGTCTTGTTGACAATCGGGTTCTCACTGAGGAGGCTCAAGTCATCACGATAGAACGTGATATCCAGAAGGCCCAGATCCGGCTCATGTCCTTCTATCTGTCCCAGTTTCTCGACAATGCGTCTGGCCAAAGGCACGCCCCGCCGCTGAATTCCGACTACATAGACCTGATCAAGCCCGCCATTGCGCTCCACAATTTCGTGTGCAATGCGGGTCAGCGCCCTGTCCATCTCCTTGTCTGTCATTAAGGTTGCTTTGATCTCCATCTGCTCTCCTTCGGGCAAAAAAATGCCCCCGCCCTTCTGTCCCTTACAGGTCAGAAGCCGGAAGCTGCTCACGTCCAAGCTCGTATAACAAAGAGGTCACTCCTCTGTGCCAATGCAAGATCAATTGTCGGAACCCTTCCTGCCTCACGGGACAATCTTAAAAGGTCGCTTATGATTATAAACTCGCTTTCCCGGTCCGACAAGC
>JAAYZH010000254.1 GCA_012514965.1 Clostridiaceae bacterium
CCGAGTTGTGCGGCCACTCCTCTTGGATAACTCGGATATTTGCCCCCAGAACCCCGAATCGTGGCAAAAAACCGAGTTGTGCGGCCACTCCGCGAATCCCCGCCAACTAACTCCGAATCTGAGCCCCGAGCCAGACACCCGCCCCTACTCAAGCCTGTTGTCCAGGAGCTCGATGTGGCCGAACCGACCTTCCAGCCTTTGCCGACACGATGAAATTCGGCCTTGAATTATCCCGCCCCTACTCAAGCCTGTCGTCCAGGAGCTCGATGCGGCGGACCTTCCAGCCTTTGTCGACGCGATGGAATTCAGCCCTGAAGCCGCCGCCCCTACTCCAGGCTGTCGTCCAGGAGCTCGATGCGGCCGACCTTCCAGGCTTTGCCGACGCGATGGAATTCGGCCTTGAAGCCGCCGCCGTGACGGAAGGTCAGGTCGGCCGGATAAGTCCCGGCGTTTTCAGCCAGACTAAGGAAGTAGGTACGCAGCCATACGCGATGTGTGACTATAGTTGCACTCTTTTTGCTCAGGCGTTCGAGTTCATTGAGCAAATCGTCTACAGCGGCCTGGCACCTTGCGAGGAGGGCCGTCTTGCTTTCGTAACTGGGCCCCAGCTCCTCGCCGTCCTGCCAGGACTGTATGAAGGCCTGCGCTTCGGGGCTGTCGAGCGCGCGTGATTCCCAGGCGCCCAGGTCGACTTCGTTGAAGTTTGAGTGTTCGAGGCCGATACGCTTACCCGGAAACAGCAGGGGCAGAGTCTCTCGGCCACGAATGAGTGAGGAAGAGTAATAGCGGTCTGTCTGCGGGTAACGCTCGGCGATATTGGCAAGAGCTTGCAGCTCGGCGGCTCCTTCTTCGCTGAGGCGGGTGTCCGACTTGCCGATCATCAGTCCTTGCTCGTCTTTTTCAGAACGGCCGGCTCGGATAAATACCAGTGTTTTCGTGCCGAGACCGGCGGGAGTCGAGCGATCGTTCAGGGCTGCAAACAGACGGTCGAGCGGGGGGCGCGAAGCCCAGACAGAGGGATCGCCGAGGATCAGGAGGCGGCGCCTGGCAGTGTTTAACAAGCTGTGCAAGGGTCTGACGCTCGAGATGAAAAGATCCAGAAGATGGTTGGGCGTGTCGCTGTCGGCGCCGGTCAGGAAGACGACTTCGTCGCGGACTCGACCGTCCCAAGTGTGCAGAAGGAAGGTGTGTTCGTCTACCCAGCGAGTGAGGCTTTCGGCAGTGTGATGCGCGCGGAAGGGGGTGTCGGCTTTGTGCCAGTTTTTGGCCGTGTAGGCGTGGAAGCCTTCCAAGACCGAGGGGAAGAAACAGGCGATGCCTAGGTCAGGCAGCTGGTCGTGGGTCTCGAGGTAGGCTGCGAGCAGGTCGCTGAGCAGGTCGGCCTGGATGGGGACGAAGAGACTCTCGGGCTCACAGATGCCGCCGATGTCGAGCCAGCCGGAGCTTTCGAGGAAGTCTGTCGGCTGTGTGACGGGTGCGAGCGGGGTGCCTGCGAGCTTGTTGTGCCAGCAGAGTTGATTGTCGAGGGCAAAGAGCGGCTCTTGCTGGCTTTCACGAAGACGCAACAGGAAGGGTACAGTGGTTTTGCCGAGGACGAAGACCTGGGTTTCGGCTCCCAGCAGGTAGTCTGCGGCTGAGTAAGCCGGCTGGGCGAAGATGTCGGGCAGGCCAAAGCTGCGACACAGGGCTTCGTCGAGTGGCGACAGAGGAGCTTTGCGCCTGGCCAGTTGCAGGAGGTCGCCGAAAGCGAGAGTCTTGTTTGCACGCCACAACGCGCCGGTGATGTCTTCGGGGCTGTTGCGTTCAGCGTCCAGGAGCACGAGGGTGCCGTTTTCGGCTTTGCGGCCAGCTTGCATGAGTCGGCTCATGAATTCCAGCGGCATGGCGGTCAGCGGGATGATTAGTTGCAGAGTGTGGAGCAGCGAGGGCAGGGCGTCTTCCCTGTCTTCGCGGCCAAATTCGCCTTGCAGGACGAGCTGGAGGCGGCGCAGATTCTGCGAAACCTCGTTGGCGTGAACGACGAAAGATTTTTGCAGGTCGAGGGCTGCCTTGAACAGGCGTTCGCGCAGGCCGGCGAATTCATGGTCCATCCAGGGGCAGGCGGCTTGCGTGGCTTCGCTGTCGAGGCCGCGATAGAAGTGATGGTCGGCATAGTTGCTGCCGAGGGCAGCGCGCATCAGCTCGACGGCCGGGCGGCGTTCGTCCAGCATGCGGTCTTTGAGCTCGTGCTGCTTGCGCAGCATTTCGATCTTGATCTGCCAATCACGCTCGCGACGGTTGAGCTGTTGCAGCTGTTCCTCGTGTGCGGCCACGGCCGCGCGGCCGCTCTCAATGTGCGCCTGGATATTTTGCAGCTGTCTATGGTATTTACCTATCTTAAAGAAGAGATACAAGAATTTTGCCAAGCCGCGCATGTCGTCACGAGCCGCAAGCTCATCGGCTTCTCGACCTTCGAGGTGCTCGAGTGCCGTTTGCAGGTCTCTTTCGCCCCCTTCTCTGGCCGAACGCAAGCGCTCGAGCTCCGCTTCCATGTCACGGATCCGCTGTTGGACGGTCTCTTTCTCGATCTCAATGGCCGCACATTCTTCGCTGGCTTTGAAAATCTCCTGAAGGCTGTCCTGCTTCTTGCGCAGCTTATCCTGCAAGCGCTGGAAACGCATTTTTGCTTCTTCCCAGCTGAGCAGACGCTCTTCCCTGTCCGCGATCTTCGACCAGCAAGCAGCCCGAGGCGACATGGCAGGCAGCAGTTCTTTGACCAAACTCTGCAAGCCCTCAATGGAGTCGACGTAGAAGGCGCCCAGCCCCCAGGCCTGATCGCCATGGACCTTGCGGCCTACCTCGGTGAAGTAGACTTCCTTGAATTTACGCAGGTCAAAGCTTTCGCTGTGACTGTGGGTCCTATCGACCTGGTTCGCGTCGTTCAAGCCGTCACAGAAATCGCGCAAGACAGCCGTTTCCTCTGCGGTCAGCAGCATTTGGCCATTCACCAGTTCGAGAATCGGCACGTAGAAGTTACCCGAATTATCATTGGGCGGATACAGGAAACGTCGCATGGTAAAGGCGTCGGATGGTTTGGCCAAAGTCGACAGCAGCTCCGCTCTGCGCAAGATCTGGTTGGCCAAAATATTGGCTATCACTTTCTCGCGGCCGCTGCCGGTCGGGGCCTGGAACGTACTGATATCGCCCCGAGCACTTGGCTTGGCAGAACGATTCACGATCCACTGCTGGCTGAGATTGAGGTCCTGCGCAGCCGGCCACTGCACGAGAGGATAATCCAGCGGGGCAAGATGCTGCTTCCAGAAGGACACCTTGGACAGATCCGCCTGCTCTTGACTATCCAGCTTCTCGACGCCGCCAACGAAATCCAACAGAGGATCGCGTGGGCCAAAACGCCCTGCAGCCTGCCTCAGTTCATGCAAAATCGGCTTATCGAGCTGCGGATCCGCCAGAGGCTCCGCATCCTCAGAGACTTGATACCATTCACGGTCAAAGCGGCTGTTCAGCTCACCGAACAAGAGGCGATCGAGACTCTGCGTCAAGGCGATAATCATATCGACAGTGAAAACAGGAGCGGCCAAAGTCAGCTCACTATCCAGCTCACGATTCAGTTCCCGGCAGCTTTCAGGATCCAGTACCGGAGTCTGCGACTCGTCCTCCGTCGCGGCCAGCTGAGCAATCGCCCATGGAAAAAAAGCGAAGCGGAAGCTGCCCGCCAGATAGCGTCCTTCCGCGTCAAGGCCCAGTGTGTAAAGCACAGTTTCCTGCGGTTTCGTCTCCGTAAAGAGCTCCGTCTGCTCAGCTGCAAAGAATCCCTGCCACAGCGCTGCCGCCGGAGCCAGACCACCATAAAGTCGATACGACCCGCTGCTGCCTTCACGCTCCCCTTCCCAGGGAAGGCGATTGCCTTCTGCAGCTCCGGGCACAGTATCTGGTACATGATTATTAGAAAGTAATGGTTGGAAAAGAGTTTTGTGATACCAGCAGCCTAGTACGTTCCTGATTTCGTCTCTCGTCATTGATCATTTCGAAGGGTCTTAACGCAAAATCATCTCAATGCGTTCAGCTGCCCTTCTCCTCCAACTCCATAATCTTTGCAACACGGCGCGCGTGTCGCCCGCCGGTAAATGTATGACCAAGATAAGACTGTACGATATCCCAAGCCAATTCCGGCCCCACCGTGCGTCCACCCAGTGCGAGAACATTCGCGTCATTGTGTTCGCGCGCCATCCGGGCAGAATAGGTATCGGCGCAAAGGGCGGCCCGGATGCCGCGGATCTTATTCGCGGATATACTGATTCCGATGCCGGTTCCGCACATGACCAGTCCAAACTGGGCGTTACCTGAGAGTACGTGTTTGCAGGTCTCTGCAGCGATGTCCGGATAGTCGGCCGATTCAGCTGCGTGAACCCCGCAGTCGATAACTTCATAGCCTTCCTGAATCAGGCGTTCCATCAAAAACGCCTTCAATTCATAGCCGCCGTGATCGGCTCCTACCGCAATTTTCGCCATGGTGTTTCCCCCAATTGAAGCTAGTCCATAAATGTATAATTCTGTTCATTATTCTACCATAGTAACAATTAAGCAAGAACTGCCTATTGGGGCGGGCTTATTTCAATGCATTTCCACTTTTTCGCGGATTTCGCGGGGAAGGAGAAGGTAGATGATCCTTTATCGTTTAGCTTAGGGATGGCTGGCCTGCGGTGACAATTGTTGGATTTTGTCAGAATTTGTGGCAGGTTTACTTTGGCCAAAGAAGCAATACTTGTCCCATGAGAAATTACATTACACATGAAAGTGCCCTCCATTATTGGAACTTCCCACTCGCGCAGCAGTTCTTCGCGAAACAGATAGCGATGTCTGGCAGAACACAGCTACTGGTCCTGGACAGAAGTAATATGTTTACCAAAGACGGTTATACCACTCGCCTCTACTCTGGACAGTTACCATCGAAGGCTTTGACCAGAATCGATAAGGTAGATGTTGTTTCTCCTGGCCTGATGTTCGTGCAGCTAGCTGGCAAACTTGATATCCATCAGGCAATTATTCTCGGAACCTTATTATGTTCTTGTCCAAATGGTCCACGATCCGAGCCATTAGTCACTTCTAAGGAGTTGCAAACTTTTCTAGATTCCATGAATAAGTACTATGGACTGCCAAATGCTCGCACCGCCATAAAGTATGTAAACGATCGTGCCTGTTCCATCATGGAGGTTTTTGTCGCCTTATTTCTAAGTCTGCCCAATCACCTGGGTGGATTGGGCCTCAAGGGAGGATATTTCAATTATAAAGTAGAACTGGATCCACGTGGTTCTGCAGCCTTGGGGCAGGGTGTCTGTTATATTGATTATTGTTTCCCTGACGCAAAAATTGCTTGCGAATATCTAGGTGACGAGCACAAAAACACGGTCGACAACGACTCTGTCCGTAACATGGCACTGGCTCGCATGGGTTACAGGGTCGTGACCGTTACGAAATCGCAGCTCTATCATCCAGAAAAGCTTGATCAGTTCCTTCAACAACTTGCGGAGATGCATGGGACCAAGATTCGTATTCGTTCCAAAAAGTACGAGACAGCCCATCGACGGATTTGCGAGCTTTTGCCGCGCATGAGTTACCCAATCGACACAATTGATGCGATTAATCAGCCACAATCCAGTAATTTCCCCTCCAAAAAAATTGTCATGTCCGGCCGAGCGCAAAAGCCATTATGAGCAAGCCGACAGCTTAGCGATCGCTTGTTTGTGGTGAGCTGGATTTCATCTGCGTCTGTGGAAACTTTCGCCGGTATTCGTGAGGCGGAGACGTACAGCGGCGAATATTGACATTTTCGGGGGCTCTAGTGGCAACTTTCGCCGGTATTCGTGGGGCGGAGACGTACAGCGGCGAATATTGACATTTTCG
>JAAYZH010000255.1 GCA_012514965.1 Clostridiaceae bacterium
GGCAACGGTGGCTGAGCGCGTGCATCTAACGGCACAAAGATGCAATCCCTTGCTCTCCGCCAAGTAATAGCAGCTTACGAGCAGTAGGCTGCTATTTTTGCATGTGCAAGGAATGAGAACCCGGGTTTCGCAAAAATTCACATGCTATTAGATGATGGTGTTAAAATAACTTTATCAGACCGATGGGGGGACAAAATCTTATAGCCCGACCAAAGCCCTGCTCTTTATAGACTTAGAGCTTTTCTCTTCCGTGCAGCGCAAAGGAGCATCCACATGAACGTTGGAATCGTTGTTTATTCCCACACGGGAAACACCTTGTCTGTAGCCGAGAAACTCGCGCAAGGAATTCGAGCCTCCGGACACGCAGTACAGATTGTGCGGATCGAACCTGTTGACAGCAATCTGCAGGCCAAACCACCTGTCAAACTGCAGTCTGTGCCGGACATCAGTACATTTGATGTTGTTGTTTTTGCCTCTCCGATTCATGGCTTTACTTTGGCACAAGCTATGAAGGCATATCTGGAACAGCTTCCTGACCTTGAAGGCAAGTTTATCTACTCCTACGTCACGCAACATTTGAAGTGGGCCTGGATGGGCGGCAACCGAGGGTTGCGGATCATCGAAACATCGTGCAAGGCCAAAGGCGAATCGGTTCGCGGCTCTGCTGTGATCCACTGGTCTTCACCCCAACGCGATGAGCAAATTCAAAATCTAGTCAAGCACTTGATTGTTTTCTAGAGGGCTATCTGTATGAAGAAACCACTGAAATCTTTTTTACGCGTGATCATCATCCTCATCTCTGTTTTCCTTGTTTTGGGTGTAGGTTTTATGCTTTTTGCCTCTTACAACTATCGAGCATTGGAAGCCGAAGTTATCGAGGATGCAGACCTTGTAACCATTGCTGACGGCACCTACAGAGGCAACTATCGTGTTTTCCCCGTCGAAGCAATTGTCGATGTGGTCATCAAAAACCACAAGATCGAGGAAATTCAGCTTGTGAAGCATGTGAACGGCATGGGCCAGGCTGCTGAAGCATTGCCTAGCCAGGTGGTAGAGGCACAGACGCTCCAGGTGGATCTAGTCTCCGGGGCGAGTTTTAGCAGCAAAGTGATTCTGCTGGCCATCGAAGACGCGCTCACACACGCAGCCGACTAATTCATTGATCTCGGTCCAGAGGACTGATTGAAGGAGCACAATTGAACGAAGATCAACCCACAGCCGAGACTCACATAGCGAAGCTATTTGCGAATGCACCTGCCTGTTCTGTCTTGTTCCATACACTGCATCGCTACATCCTGGATACCTATCCCGATGCGAGCTACAAAACAGGCCGGACTCAGGTTAGCTACTATAACAAGCATGGGTTCGCGTATCTTTGGCCTCCCCTGCGCAAAATCAAGGGACGACCGGATGTCTACATTGTGTTAAGTTTCGGACTGGACCGCAAGATCGAAGATTCCAGAATCACTGAAGTAGTCGAACCATACCCCGAGCGCTGGACGCATCATGTGCTGATTAGCCGGCTAGAGGACTTCGATTCGACGGTCAAAGACTGGCTTGGCGAGGCCTATCGCTTTGCCCAGAACAAGTAGAAGAGGTTACAATGGCCAAAACGAAAGTCCGCAAAATGCTGGGAACCGCTGATGCCCCCTACTCCCTGTCTCTCATGCGCCTGATCGAGACCCAAAGCAAAACGACTCTGGTTACCTGGTGCCTGCGCTACTCGCAAGAAAACATCCTGCCGATTTATGCAGTTCTCCATCCGGAAGATGGGCGGCCTCGCGCTCTCTTAGCGGCTATGCAAGCTTGGCTGGACGGCAAGATCAAATTCCCTGCGGTCAAAGAACAGATCCTGGCAATTCATGCAGCTGCCCGCCAAGCTGACGGTGATCCTGCAGCACAGGCTGCGCTTCGCGCGCTGGGGCAGGCTGCTTCGACCATACACATGGCCAGTCACGCCCTCGGACTCTTGTTCTATGGCGCCGCGGCTCGTGCCTATAAGGAACTGGGAATCGACGCAAGCAAAGAAGCCTACGAAAGCTACGCCGCAGCGGAAGCTGCCCGTCTGGAAGCGACTCTGCGTGAGCTTGCAGTCACAGATGAAAAGAATCCTGTCAAAGTGAAGTGGTACTGCTGAAGAAAGAAGAAGCCGGTTTACTCCCCGCCCTCTGCAGCCTTGAGCCTCGATGCTTTCATCGACAGAGAAATCCTCTTCTTTGGCACATCGACTTCCAACACAAGAACGGTGACATTTTGGCCGGCTGTGACGTACAACGAAGGATTGCTGACAAACTGGTCGGCCATCTCGGAGATGTGGATTAAGCCATCCTGATGCACACCAATGTCGACAAAAGCGCCGAAAGCAGTGACATTGCGCACGATGCCCGGGAACACCATGCCCACTTCCAGATCTTCAATCCCCTGAATCGTCTGACTTCTTTCCGGCAGGTTTCTAAGCTTACGTGGATCACGACCCGGCTTCTCGAGAGCTTCCGCCATATCCTGCAGCGTCAGGACACCTATTCCGAGCTCTTGAGCCAGCCGCTCAGGGTCCGCAGCCGCCCATTGCGCAGAAAACGCCTGCTCCCCAATGCCTTTGGCAGACTTGCCGCCAA
>JAAYZH010000369.1 GCA_012514965.1 Clostridiaceae bacterium
ACAAGACCACCATCAAGACCGAAGGCGGCGCAGTCGACCTCGTCCGTGAGGCCAATTATCACACCGAATGCGCAGGCATCATCGTCTTCTGCCACACCTTCTCCCCCTCCAAGATGTGGATCAACGGTCTCAAGGCCCTCCAGAAGCCCTACCTGCACTTCCACAGCCAGTTCAACCGTGCCATCCCCAACGAAGGCATCGACATGGACTACATGAACCTCCACCAGAGTGCCCACGGCGATCGTGAGCACGGCTTCATGGCCGCCCGTCTGCAGGTGCCCCGCAAAGTCGTCGTCGGCTACTGGGAAGACGAAGCCCCTCAGCGCGCTATGGCCAAATGGATGCGTGCCGCGCTTGGCGCCGCGTTCTCCCGTCAGTTGCGTGTCATGCGTTTTGGCGACAACATGCGTGAAGTCGGCGTCACCGAAGGCGACAAAGTCGGCGTCCAGGCCCAGCTCGGCTGGCAAGTAAACACCTGGCCGGTCGGCAAGCTCGTCTCCTACATCGATGAAGTCACCGATGCCCAGGTCGCAGAGCAGCTCGCCGTCTACAACGAGCACTACATCATCGAAACCGACAACACCGACAGCATTCGCTATCAGGCCAAAGTCGAAATCGCCATGAAGCGTATGCTCGACGAGCAGGGCTGCCAAGCCTACACGAACACCTTCGAAGACCTCTACGGCATGGACCAGCTCCCTGGTCTCGGCTCCCAGGACCTTATGCGTCAAGGCTACGGCTATGGCGGTGAAGGCGACTGGAAAGTCTCCGCCATGACCTCCATCCTCAAGTTCATGGGCACCGGTCTCGGCTGTGGCACCAGCTTCATGGAAGACTACACCTACGATATGGAAGCCGGCCTCTCACTCGGCGCTCACATGCTCGAAGTCTGTCCCTCTGTCGGTGAAGGCAAAGCCCGCATCCAGGTCCATCCCCTCGGTATCGGCGGCAAAGAAGATCCGGCCCGCCTTGTCTTCGAGGGCAAAACCGGCCCAGCCGTCCTTGCCTCCCTTGTCGACATGGGCGGCCGTCTGCGCTTAATCGTCCATGACATCAACTGTGTCGCCCCCCACAAAACCATGCCCAACCTGCCCACAGCCCGTGTCATGTGGCGTGCCGAACCCAGTCTCGAAGTCGGCGCCCATTGCTGGATCCTCGCCGGCGGCTCCCACCACTCCGTCCTCAGCCTGGACATCGACGCCGAAACCCTGCGTGACTGGGCCCGCATCATGGATGTCGAGTTTGTCCACATCACCAAGGACAGTACCCCCGAGGAACTCGAGAAAGACCTCTTCTACAGCAATCTCGCCTGGAAGTTAAAAACCTTGGCATAATCTTCCGGCCCTTGCAGCTCTCCTGCTATCCGTGTCCATGACATTGAGGCCTCTATCGCCAGCTCTCAACGCACCGCCTTTTCGGAGGCGGTGTTTTTTGTGAGGAGGAAGCAATTGTCAGTGGGGTGACGCAGCAGAGCGGCTTTAGCTTCCTGAGAATTGACAGGCCAAAGATCCGGGATTAAGGTAACGTAGATAGTCCCCGCCGCAACCATGCAATAACACCTACCAAGGAGGTCCCCATGAACATACTCCTCACCGGCAGCAACGGCTTCCTCGGCTCCCGTGCCCTCTACCACCTGGAGCAGCAAGGCCACCTCGTCACCCCCATCCCTTCCGCCGTGCTCCGCGGCACGTCGAGCGGTGAGCGTTTAGCCAGCCTGGAGCCTTATTTTGGCCAAA
>JAAYZH010000256.1 GCA_012514965.1 Clostridiaceae bacterium
CGATGAATGAGCACCCCTTGCCATATCGGCCGGAAGAGCTTGCTTTCGCAATCCTTTCACACGCGCACATCGATCACTCCGGACGCATTCCCAAGCTTGTGAAGGATGGTTTTCGCGGGTCGATCTACTGTACGCAGGCGACCTCTGATTTGGCCGAGCTGATGCTTGAGGACTCAGCCGGGATACAGGAGTCGGACGCGGAGTGGGAGAACAAGCACCGGCAGCGGCGGGGCCAGCCCCTGATCGAGCCTCTGTATGATAAGGAGGATGTCACAGACACAATTAAGCTGTTGCGCCCGCAAGCCTATGGCCAAATCATCCAGATCACACCGCATATCCGCCTGCGCTTCCGGGATGCAGGTCACATTCTCGGCTCAGCTATCGTGGAGCTGTGGATTGAAGAAGGCGGCAAGACCAGTAAACTCGTCTTCTCCGGTGATCTGGGCATGCGTGACCATCTCTTGATTCGCGACCCGGAATATGTTGAAGATGCCGACTATCTTCTGCTCGAATCGACCTATGGCAATTCCGTGCACGACAATTACCAGAACTCACTCAAGCAACTCATGCACGTGATCGAAGACATCACAGGCAAGGGCGGTACAGTTGTGATTCCCAGCTTCGCGGTCGGACGCACGCAAGAGTTGATTTACGAGATGAACAAATACTACGAATACGAACATCCGGGCGAGAAATACCCGGTGCCAATCTACATCGACAGTCCGCTGGCTGTCCGCGCCACAAGAGTCTTTATGAAAAATACTGAGATCATGGATGATGAAGCCCAACGTCTGATTCGCGGCGGCGACAATGTCTTTGAGTTCGCCAATCTTCACTACACAAAGACCGTTGAAGAATCCATGAGGCTGAACAAAGACCGGACACCGAAGGTGATTATCTCTGCCAGCGGCATGGCTACAGCGGGACGTGTACGCCATCACCTGAAGCACACACTCTGGAATCCCAAGAACGCCGTGATTTTCGTGGGCTACCAGGGCGAGGGCACCTTGGGCAGAATTATTCAGGACGGCGCGAAGAAGGTGAAAATCCTGGGCGAGTGGGTCGCCTGCAAGGCCAAAGTCTACGATATGGGCGGCTTCAGCGCGCATGCCGACCAGCCGAGCCTCCTGGACTGGCTGGGTGGTTTCAAGAAACTTCCGCACAAGATCTTCCTGGTCCACGGTGAAGATCGCGAAATGCTCCCCTTTGCGAGGACAATCAACGAACGCTTCGGCATCGAAGCAGAGACTCCGCGCGAAGGCAGCGCAGCAATCCTGGAGAGCGGCAAAGCCGAGACACTGGACTTCATCCCGACTGAGTTAGAGGAGAAGAAGACGCTGGAAGAAGACTTCTATGCAATCCAGTCGCTTATGAGTGAATGGGAAGACAAAGAAGTTGCACTCGAGAATCTTTCGCCCGAGAATCTGGCGGCATTGCAGAACACTCTCAATAAGCTGCGTATGGGCCTGATGGATCTGAATCTTTTGACCGGCCGTTAGGGCAGATCTTCAAGAATCACCTGCCAGGCTTCCCGGAGCCGCTCGGGACTCCACGCCGCGTTGGCAGGGGAAGTGCTAGGCAGGAGGCTATACGGAAGATCGAGCTTAGCAGCCTGGAATTTCTGATAATACATGTAGGCAGTCCGACCGTTGCAGAATACGCGACGGATCTGGCTGCCTGCTATTCTGGGTTCGAGCTGGTTAGGGCGAGCCTCACGAATGCTGCTGTCACCCGAACCAATGATGTGGCAGGAGGCCAAAATATCCCACAAGGCAATACCATGCGCACGTAGGCAGGATGCAGCCCTAGCCGGATCCGCCACACTGAGCGGCGGCTCGATCCGGAGCAGCTGCGACAGCAACGGCCAAAATCGATTCCGGGGATGACCGTAATAGAAGCCCTGCTCGCGCGTCTTCACCGAGGGAAAGCTGCCAAGAATTAAGACCCTGGCTTTCTCGTCCCAGATAGGTTCCAGTGGGTGTTCAACAAATTCTTCTTGTTTCATTTGGCTTACCTCAGAGATTAGTTTAGCAAAAAACACATGCTGATTCCTTAGGTGCTGCAGCAATCACACTGACTTGTGAATAATTAAACGTACGTTACAAGCGTTTGCCGTGTTTGCCTGTATAATACTCATAAATATCTAATATATTAAAGGAGGTTCTCATATGTGGGATATCTTTGTCTGGATCGTAATCGGCGGACTGGCCGGTTGGGTCGCAAGTAAAGTCATGAAAACGGATGGCCAGCAAGGCTTGATCGGTAATATTGTGATCGGCGTTGTCGGAGCCTTGATCGGCGGTTTCGTTCTAGATCTCATCGGCGGCTCCGGTGGAATCAGTGGTATAAATATCTGGTCCTTCCTCGTCGCACTTCTTGGTTCGATCATCCTGATCGCCATCCTGAAGGTGGTTCGAGGGCGGAAAGGCTAATCGGCACGACAACTGAATAAGAAAGAAGGGGGCTGTCTCATTTTGAGACAGCCCCCTTCTTTGGTTCGCCCAGCATGGGCGCAAACTAATCGGTGAAAGACCGTAGCGTACCC
>JAAYZH010000257.1 GCA_012514965.1 Clostridiaceae bacterium
CAGGCCACCTGAATAGTCTTCCTTCTCCTGGAGTGCTTTGCTATAATCAATAGGGTATTATCAAAAACGCGGAAGTATCGCCGCATTCACAAGGGAGGATTTATGAGTCAATTAAAAGGCAATCTTATGTTCGGACAATCCGGCGGACCGACCTCGGTCATCAACGCCAGTGCTGCCGGCGTGTTTCTGGAAGCCCTGAAGCACTCTGATGTAATCGAGAAGGTCTTTGGCGCGGCGCACGGCATCGTGGGTATTCTCAATGAAGACTTCTATGACATCAATCAAGAAGATCCTGCTGAATTGGAACTTCTTAAGTACACACCTTCCTCCGCTCTGGGCTCAGTGCGCTACAAGATGGCAGATCCTGCGAAGGATGAAACGGATTACAGACGCCTTTTAGAAGTCTTCCGGAAGTACAATATCCGTTATTTCTTCTATAACGGCGGTAACGACTCCATGGATACTTGCAACAAGATTTCAAAATTCATGCAGAAGTCCGGTTGGGAAATCCGTTGCATGGGTGTTCCGAAGACCATCGATAACGATCTCTTCGGTACCGATCACTGCCCGGGCTTTGCCTCCGCAGCGAAGTATTTGGCAACATCGACCATGGAAGTCTTCCTGGACGCAACCGTGTATAACAACACTCAGATCACGATTCTTGAAGTTATGGGACGCAATGCCGGCTGGCTGACAGCAGCTACTGCTCTGGCAAACATGAAGGGACTCGGTCCTGACCTCATCTATCTGCCGGAGATTCCGGTGGACCTCGAGCAGATCCGCCAGGATATTGCCAAAGTCTTCGAGGAGAAGGGCAAAGTCATTGTCGCCATTTCTGAAGGTGTTAAAACGACGGATGGTAAATTCCTGCCTGAGCTGTCGGGCGAAGTTGCCGTCGACGCTTTTGGCCACAAGCAAATGGGCGGTACCGGCGAAGTTCTCGCAACATTCCTCAAAGACAATTTCGATACAAAAATCCGTACTATCGAGTTTTCTCTCCTGCAACGTTGCGCTGCGCACCTGGCTTCCTCGAACGACATTGATGAGGCTTTCGAAGCCGGCGCTATGGCGGTTCGCAAGGCTGTTGAAGGCATGACAGACCATATGATCGGCTTCCAGCGCGCTGAAGGCAGCGAATACAAAGTCGAGTACATCACGATTCCTCTGGATAAAGTCGCAAATACCGAGCGCAAAGTACCCAGAGAGTGGATCAATGAAGCGGGCAATCAGATCAACGAGCACTTTTATGAGTACGCATTGCCTTTGATTCAGGGCGAGCCGGCCAGACCGCTCGAAGACAGTCTGCCTCGTTTTGCCAAGTTAAAGAAAGTAAAATACAAAGCCTGATGTCCTGTTTCTGAACAAGACCGAAAAAAGCAAGGGGCTGCCTCATCAATCGATTGATTTTGAGACAGCCCCTTTGCTTTTCTTTGAAGCAAAAGGGAAGAGCAAGAGAAATCGAGAAAATTTGCTATACTTATCTTATCTCGAAACGCTAGGGGGCAGACTTATGGCATTCTCGGTTTTGTTATTGGGACATGTAATCACGGATTACCTCTTGCAGCCTGAGGTGCTGGTCAGGGCCAAGCGATTGAGCTCACGCCGCCTATTTTTTCAGCCCTACACGTTAATCCATGTCATGATTTTTCTGGCGGTTACATTGATTCTAGGAGCGGTTGAAGCCATTCTGGACTGGCGTTTTGTCCTGGCCACGCTCAGTGTCACGATCCTGCACTATTTCATCGACTATTGGAAGAATCTCAAGAAGCAACAAACAGCTGCTATTTTCCTTCTGGATTTTCTCTTCCATATTATCTCAATAGTCGTCACTTGTTACGCAAGCGGTTTGTGGGATATGCCTGCCAGTTGGGATGCCCTGATCTCTGCTGTGAAAACCAGCACTCTCCCAATCAATCAGCTGACGCAGGTCAATTATCTGGTGATCTTTTTCGTCCTCCTTATCTGGGGAACAGGCAATTTCGTAAGCTTTGTCGTAGCGGCCAAAGGCCCGCCGCGCTCACCGGAAAGTCTCGAAAAGGCTGCGAAAGTGAGCCGGCGGAATGCACACATCGGCTACATGGAGCGCCTCTTGATCCTGCTCTTTATTCTGCAGGAGGCGTATATCGCGATTGTACTGTTGCTGCTTTTTAAGGCGCTGGTTCGCTTCGAGCAGCTAAAAGACCGCGACTATGCTGAGTACTTTATTTATGGGAGCATGCTCAGCTTTACCTGCGGTATGCTTTTCGCAACGTTGTACCGCTATTTCTACCTTTATTTATAATGCTGATTTTTCCAAAGTTGACAGATCCTGGCAGTCAACTTACTGCGTTGGAATGGTGTCATTAAGTAGAAGCCATCGGCACAAGCATGAAGCTTCGCCATCAGCTCCAGTGAAAGCTCAACTGCGAGTTCTTCGCCTTGCGTGCGGTCCAGACCTTCGTAGCGTTTGACCACTTCTTCCGGCACATCCATTCCGCTCATCTCATGTTGCATGTAGCTGGCGTTTTTGTAGCTGACCAGAGGCATTATGCCGGCCAAAATCTTGACAGTGGGGGGCAGCTCAGCCCGGGCCCGGCAGACATTCTCGATTGCTCGCTCTGTAAAGATCGGTTGGGTAAGGAACACCGCTGCTCCGGCCTCGGCTTTTTTGGCCGCGCGAGCCAGTTCCACAGAAAAATTCCTGGCATTAATGTTAAGAGCCGCACACAAAATAAATGGTGTTTCCAATTCCTGATTCAGTTCGTGGATGTAACGAATAAGGTGAACTGAGTCGGTGTTAAACACCCCCTTGATCTGGGCACGATCCTCGAGTGGTACAGGATCACCGGTAACAATGAGTACCTGGTGAATGCCTGCTGCTGCCAGTCCCAGCAGAAGGGCGTGTGTAGCGTTAAGATTGCGGTCGCGACAGGTCAAGTGCGGCAGGGTGGCCAAAGAGTATTCCGTGTGTATGCGGCTGGCAGTCAAGGAACTATCCATCCGTGCCCGGCCAATGGGACAATCGGCAATTGTCAGTAGATCAGCACCTGCCCGCGCCAGTTCTTGGACGCCCTCCAGGTATTTTTTTACTTTTTCGTTGGCTGGCGAATCATATTCTACTGCAATAATTTTCTCACCGGCCATGAGACGGCTGTACCAGCTGGAAATTTCACGGGTGACGGGTTCTGAAGGGGCAACGGTAGTTTCGATTGCAGGCGCAGATGGTTTGCGCCCGGTTTCTCTGCCGCCAAACAAGGCTGCCAGAGCTTCTATATCAGATGGATTTGTGCCGCAGCAGCCGCTAAGCTGCGTGGCGCCCTTCTCCCAGGCCGGCAGAAAGGCCTGCGCAAAGTATTCCGCGTCTTTGGCCGTGCGACCACGACCTATCTCTCGTTCCGGCAAGCCTGAGTTCGGTGAAAGGTATTGCAACTTCTCAAAGTGCGCATGCTCGAGATAGAGCTTGCTCAGGAGCGTCGGACCTAGATCACAATTCAGGCCCGTATAGGTGATGGACGTTTCCAGCTCAGCTTCTTGAAGCAGATTGGCAAGCTTACTTCCGCTCTTGGTAAATCCGGCTTGGTTTGCGCTGAAACTCACCGTCACGGTTGCTTCGGGGAGGCGCTCCTGAATCAGGCGGCAAGCGGGGAGTATGAGGGCCAAGCTATCCTGCGTTTCGAATAAAAATTCTCGAGCACCCAGCTGCAAGAGTTCTGCAACTATCCAATGGTAATCGGCCGCGACAATACCCGATTCATCTGCCGTGGCGCCAAGCGGGTGAGGGCCTATATCGGCAACTACCGCTGCCTCGCAAACTGCAGAACTGCGCACAGCCTCAGTGGCCAGCTTCCAGGCTGCTCTGAGCATCGCTTGGCATTCCGAAATTTCTAAACCCATTACGAATGGCAACAGGGCAAACGTATTACTTTTGATTTTTGTGGCTCCGGCAGCCAAATAAGCCCGGTGAATAGCAAGAATTCTTTCTGGATACTGGAGGTTGATCTCCTCCAGACGCAGTGGGTCGCCGGGGAAGAGCATGCGATAATAGGTGCCCATGGCGCCATCATAGAGGATCATCGGAACACCTCCTTGGCACTGAGAACACCGCTGCTGGCATCCGGGCAGTAATAGTCCGCGCCGATTTTCAGGGCATACGCACGATTCAGGACCGCTCCTCCGGCCATAATGCGACAATCCGGCTTTTGCGTTTTAACAAGACGGATCGTTTCTTCCATAGCCGGCAGGGTAGAGGTCATCAAGGCCGACAAGCCCAGCAATCGGCAATCTTCTCGCACAACGGTCTGCACAACCGTCGAAGGTGCCACGTCTTTGCCCAAGTCGATCACGCGATAACCATAATTCTCCAGAATTGTGCGGGCGATGTTCTTACCAATATCATGAATATCACCTTCTACTGTGGCCAAAACAATCACAGGTGCGTCAGGGGCCTCACTCCCGCCTTGGGCCGCGCTTCGGCGCAGTTCAAGGCGAACAAGATCAAAGGCCAGCTGTGCTGCGCGGGCAGACTGCAAAAGCTGCGGCAAGAAAGTGATCCCCTTTGCGAAACGGTCACCCACTTCATCCAAAGCAGGAATCAGCTGATCCTGGATGAGTTGCAGCGGAGGAATCGAACGCAAGAGTTCCATTGTGTAACTTTTCGCTTCTGCGTCCAGACCTTGCAAGATAGCAAGTCGCAGCCCATCACGCTCGTCGGCTGTTCGAGGCAACGTTTCCTGACCGGCTTGCTCTGTGGTCTCGAAGTACTGTAGGTACCGTCGTTGATCCGGATCAAGTCCGTGCAGCGCAGCATGTGCATAGCGGGTTTCGACCAATTCGGTGTGTTCAGGATTGAGAATTGCCATATCGGCTCCTGCCTCCAGAGCCTGCGCGTAAAAAACCTGGTTTAGTCGTCGTCTGGCCGGAAGGCCAAAGGATACATTGGATAAACCGAGTGTCGTTGCCAGTCCCAGCTCTGCTTTGACCAGACGCAGTGTCTCTAAAGTCACGGCAGGACCGCTGGGTTCCGCTGAAGCAGTCAGGACCAGGCCATCTACTATCAAGTCCTCGCGCGGGATGCCTGAGGCATCGCACGCTGCCACGACCTTCCGCACTACCTGCAGCCGTTCGGCCGCGCTGGCCGGAATTCCAGCCTCATCGAGAGGCAAAATCAACAAGGCAGCACCATACTTCTTCGCCAAGGGCAGAATTCTGGCCAGGCTGGATTGCTTGCCGCTCACCGAATTGATGATGGGCTTGCCATTGTATATGCGTAGGGCCCCCTCGATAACCGAAGCTCGGGTGGCATCAATTTGCAAAGGCAGCCGGCACACCGCCTGAACCGCTAGAACAGCGCTGCGCATGGCAGCCGCTTCATCAATGCCGGGCAAACCGCAATTGACATCAAGAATGTCAGCTTGGGCATTTTCCTGCGCTGCAGCCTGGCGGGCATAAGCTGCATAGTCGTTGTTGCGCAAAGCATCCTGGAGGTCAGGTTTACCCGTCGGATTCAGTTTTTCGCCCACAATCAGAGGAAAGTCGCCGAAAGTGAGCGTTCGCGTGGCGGAGCAGATTCTGCCTTTCGCGATGTATGGCGGCCTGGAATAGGCCTCGCCCTCTAGAATTCCTTGTAGTTTCGCGATGTACAAGTTATTCGTACCGCAGCAGCCGCCCAGCAGTTTCACACCTGTCCCTGCCAAAGGCAGCATTTCGTTTGCAAAAGCATCCGGACTCAAGTCATAAAGGCCACTCTGGGGGTGCGGCAAACCAGCATTCGGTTTGATCATGACGGGGAGAGGTGTCAGAGTCAGCAGCTCTCTTGCCAGAGCGGCCAAAGCGCCCGGTCCTGCGGAGCAGTTGATACCCAAGGCCGCGGCATGCAAACTTGTCGCCAGAGTAGCAAAGGAAGCCACATCCGTACCGCCGAAAGTACGACCGTTGGTCTCAAAGGTCATGCTGGCTATAACCGGCAGGTGACTGTTTTCGTACGCTGCGAGGAGAGCCGCCTTAAGCTCATAAAGGTCGCTCATGGTCTCGAAAACGATGAGGTCCGCCCCAGCTGCTTCGGCCAGACGGATCTGGGCAGCGAAGTCAGCATAGGCTGCTTCGAAAGAAAGACTGCCATTTGGCTCCATTAATTCGCCTAAAGGGCCGCAGTCAAAAGCGGCCAGGGCTTGCGAAGCGCTCTCGGTAATGGCTTGTTTGGCCAAAGCAATGCCTGCGGGAATAACGTCCTCAGGCGCAAGGGCTGTGCTGCCTAATTTGTGAAAAGACGCGCCAAATGTATTGGACAGGATGATTTGACTGCCGGCTGCCAGATAGGCTCGATGAACAACAAGCAATTTCTGTGGCTGGTGAAGGTTCCAGCTTTCCGGCCTTTCACCGGGCAACAGGCCTTGTCTCTGAAGTTCGGTGCCCATGGCTCCATCCAACAGAACAAACTCGTTATTTGCCAAGAGATCACGAAATCTCGTTTGAGCGGAATTTTCCACAATACCCTCCTCGGCGGCGCAAGCCGCAATTGTCGCGATTGCTACAGATTTCACACGGATCTTTGGTCTTGCCAAAACCCTGCCTGCTCAATCCCATAATACAAGAAACAGACTTAATCGGGTTCATCAATCCGCCTGCTCCCACTGCAAGCCCAATCTTGCGATGACTGTCCAGAATACGGAGCAAGTCCCCTTGAATGGTCAACGGAAGATCGCCGTAGCCCGGCGAAAAACGGCTTGTGAGGTAGAGCCCTTCCTGCAGGAAATCGGCGCGCATCTGATCCTCCAAAAGATCTAGATAGGCTTCAATCGCAGTGGAGGCAGCTGCATCCAGGATGACAGCGAATGACATATTCAGACTTTGCTGCCGGCGAATCTCATGGTCCAGATCGCTCCCAACAGTGGCGGCGAGAAGAATCATTTCCTCGGAATCCGCAAGATGCTCTTGTATGTCACAGCCCAGGAGCAGCTCTTCAGCAGGGGGCGTTTCTGCACCGTTGCGTTTGAACCTTCTGTACACAGAACGTGGGTGGGCAAGTTCCAGAGCCAGACTGATCGATCGATCAATCTGCTCTTCCAGTTGCAGAGACAGGGCTTGTTCTCGATACCCCAGATATCGCAAAACCTCCTGCTTGTTCAGTTGCGTAAGTTTAGCTGTCGTCATCGCAGTACCAAGGGGCTTCTTCCGGCAAGCCCGTACCATCAAAGAGCGGAATGTAGAAGCTTTCATCCTCATCCGGTTCGCCTTGTGTGAAACCCAGCGAGAATCCCAGACGATCGCTGTAATCCAGCAATGCATCATATTCAAGTACGCTCAGCGGTCGGGTAAGCTGCGGAAATCGCGCGGCTTCATGCATTGGCGTGTACTGGTTCATCAAACTGAAGTATACCTGATCGCCATAGGTTTGCCTCACATAGCGCATGATCTTCTTGGAGTCAAAAAACAGCCCAGGCAAAGCCATATGGCGGATAATCACGCCGCTTTGCATTATTCCTTCAGCTGAAAGTCGCGGGACAGCGCATTGACGAACCATTTCGGCAATCGCTGCCGTTGCCACAGCAAAATAGGCCGGCGCAGATGAGAAACGCTCTGCGTAATCATCCGAAAAATACTTGAGATCAGGCAGGTAAATATCCACCAGGCCCTGTAATTTCGCAAGACTTTCCACTTTTACATAAGAGGATGTGTTGAGCGCCAGCGGAATCGTCAAACCACGTGCTCGTGCCGTGCGGATCACAGCGGGGAGGCGATGTAGATAATGATCAGCAGTAACAAGGTTGATATTATGGCAGCCCTGCCTCTGCAGAAGCAGCATTACCTCAGCCAGCTGATTCTCATCAAGAATCTTGCCGTGGCGCCGGCGTGAAATCGTATGGTTTTGGCAAAAACAACAAGCCATTGTACAACCCGAAAAGAAGATAGTCCCCGAGCCCCGGCTGCCCGAAAGAATGGGTTCTTCCCACAGATGTGGAGCGGCGCGGGCCACCAGAAAGGCATCCGGAGCCAGGCAAAAACCCATCTGGCTGCGGCGATCGACCCGGCACTCTCTAGGACATAAACTACATTCAAAGGACATAAATCCGGGCCCCGAGCTTGGTTGCGATAAGGGAGATAAAGTCCGACAAGTTCGTTCCCTCCGGCAGATCAGGCAGTGATCCCTGACTCAGCTGAGGCGGGCCGCCGCCTTTGGCGCCGAATTCGTCCCGCAGTAGTTTGAGCCACGAATCAGCTGATTTTGCGCGCGAGATGGGCTCAGCCAAAAAGAAGCGCAGCTTGCTTTGGCCGGAGGTGGCTGGAATTACAAGCAGCGAAGCCTTCATCGGTTCAGCATCAAAGGCCTTCACACACAAACGGGCAAAGTCATCATCAAAAATCGGCAACGACAACCGGACAAGCGAAGCGTGGCCGAAGGCAGGTACCTGCGCATTCCAAAGTGACCAAGCACTATCGCGTATCACCCCATTTGAAGTGGCAAGCTTGGCTTCCAGGCGGTCAATGCCCACGGCAAGTTCTTCTTTGGGCAAGTAGAGCCTCTTGCTCATTTCGCGCAGCAGCTCTTGGTTCTGCATGGCGTTGCGCAGAGCACGATCTCCGCAAAGCAGGGTCAATCTGACGCCGCCCTTCCACTTTTCGGACTTCGTGCAAAGAATCAAACCGATTTCACCACTATAGGATACATGCGTTCCACAGCAAGCACAGATGTCGCCGCCGGGAATACGGACCAGCCTGACCTTGCCCTGCAGCTCTAGTTTGCTGCGGTAGTCCAGATCAGCGATCGCGTCGGACTCGCAAAGCGAGACCTCGAGCGGAACATTTTGCCACACTAGACGATTAGCTTCCTGAATCAGCTCATCGATCTGTTCTTGCGTCAGCGGTCCGCTGAAGTCAAGTGTCGTTTCAGTCTCACCCAAATGGAAACCGACGTTGTCATAACCATACTTGGCGTGGCAAAGCCCGGATAAGATATGCTCGCCGCTGTGTTGCTGCATAAAAGAAAAGCGCCGCTCCCAATCGATAACAGCCGTCACAGATTGGCCGGGGAGGAGGGCTCCCGTCGTGTAGTGCATAATCAGGTTTTGGCCTGCCTGTTCATGCCAGACGTAGTGCGTGTCCAAAACGCGAACATCCCCCAAAAAGCCGGTATCGCCCGGCTGACCGCCCCCTTCCGGGTAAAAGACGGTCTGCTCAAGGGCGATACGATAGGTGGCTCCTGAGGGATGCGGACTCTCCAGCTCTTCACAATAGCGGACCGCAAGGTCGGCGTTCCGAAGGTAGGGATCTGCGTCAAACAGTTGATTAAATTCATTTAATAGCTTTTCCATGATCGCTATTATACTCGTTTTATGTGGCCCGGCGAAGGCTTAGGTGGATTAGTACAGCGCCAGAATCACAAAGTTTACGACAAAGAGCAGAGAAGCTACAACAAGAATCGGGTGGACTTCCTTAAACTTGCGTTGGGCCAGTTTGACCACAATATAGGCCAGGAAGCCAAAGGCGATACCATAAGAAATGGAATAGCTCAAAGCCATGAAGATGCCGGCGAAGAAGGCGGGAATCGCCTCGGCCAGATCTTCCCATTCGATCTTCGCGAAGTTCGCGAGCATCATCACACCGACGATGACCAGGGCAGGAGCGGTTGCGGCTCCGGGCACGATACTGGCCAGGGGAGAGAAGACGATGCAGATCAGGAAGAGAACAGCAGTAGCAACAGAGGTCAAGCCTGTGCGGCCGCCGACGCCGATACCGGCTGTAGACTCAACATACGTTGTAGTGTTGGATGTGCCAAAGATGGCGCCGAGCGAAGTGGCTGTAGCGTCAGCAAAGAGGGCCTTGTCCAGACGGGTATTGAAACCGGCGGTTTCCTGCATTTGCTTTTCGTCTTCAGCAGTAAAGATACCGGAAGCGCGGCCGGTACCGATGAAGGTTCCGATCGTGTCAAAGGTGTCAGAAAGGCTGAAGGAGAAAATCGTGATCAAGGCAAGAACGAGTTTCTCAGGTCCCTGATTGAAGAGAGACTGGATTCCTTCCGCGCCAAAGGCTGCGCCGAAGGTTTGGCCTAAGCCCGCGAAAGCGTCATTAAGAGTAACTGCATTCGTGAAGTCAAGGATTGTGACCTTGAAAGGAATGCCGATGAGAGCGGTCAGCACTATACCCAGCAGGATAGAGCCTTTGACCTTGAGAATGAGTAGAATAATGGTCAAAATCAAGCCAATAACGAAAACCAGGACGGCTGGGGACTTGAAATTCGTCAGAGTGGGAAGCAGCGTACCGGCTTCGACACCCATGTCATTGTGAATCAGGCCGGCGTTAATCAGACCAATGTAAGCAATGAAGATGCCGATGCCGCCGCCGATCGCGTGCTGCAGGGTCTCAGGAATAGCCTTGATGATGAGTTTTCTGATTTTGGTAACAGTAATAAGGATATTAATGATACCGCAGATGAAAACCATAGCCAAAGCCTGCTGCCACGTGTAACCGTAGACCAGCACTACAGTAAACGTAAAGAAGGCATTCAAGCCCATACCGGGAGCTACTGCATAGGGGACGTTCGCGAAAAGTCCCATAACCAGCGTGCCGATCGCCGTCGCAAAAATGGTAGCAAGATAAACACCGCCCCATGGCATACCTGTGATACTAAGCATGCTGGGATTCACGAACAGAATGTACGACATTGCGAAGAAGGTCGTCAGTCCGGCCATGAGCTCAGTGGAAATCTTTGTGCCGTTTTCTTTCAACTTGAAAAATTTTTCCATTTGTTTACTCCTTGTTCATAATAATTGAAATGATAACGAAGCTACCCCATACTTACAATTGAAAGTGATAAAATGTAATTTTAGCGAAACACTTTTCTCTAAAATGTAGATAAAGAGAGGAGAAACCATGCACCAGCTTGTCATGATTGATGACTTCAGTTTTGTGGATCCCTATCTTCTGGATCCCATCACCAAGCCGGACAAGGCCCCGAAGAATCGCCCACTGCTCTTAATCCTGCCCGGAGGCGGTTATCGATATCTTTCCCCCCGCGAAGGACAGCCTGTTGCCTTACGCGCCAATAGTGAAGGTTTTCACGCGCTTGTACTCCATTACACAGTACTGACACAGAAGGCCGATCTCACACTGGAAGAACTCCTGGCTCAGGTCGAATTTTGTCTGGATTGGGTGGATCAGAATGCCAATACCCATCATATCGACAAGACAAGGGTTTACATTTGCGGTTTTTCTGCCGGAGGTCACCTGGCAGCCTGGAGCAGCATCCGCTTCGCCGATCGTCTGGCCCGCGCCCTGATTGTCTATGGCGCTGTCGGATTCAAGAAAGAAGAGCTGGAAGCGATCTTCCATTTTGAGAGTTCCGGACAGGGTGAGTCACGTTACACAGCGGAAGAACTAGAACAGGGACGAGACATGATTCGCCTTTTCGAGCAAGCGCCTGCCGCGGCCTTACACGCCAATGTACCTCCGACATTTCTATTTCATACAATGGATGATCAAGTGGTACCCGTTACACAATCCTTTGAATACGGGCAGCGCTTGCATGAGCTGAATATCCCCTGTGAGCTTCATTTCTACTGCATGGGCGGTCATGGGCTCAGCCTTGCCAATGCAAGCACCGCCGCCCACCCTGAACAAGATATTCCCAGAATAGCTGGCTGGTTCGACATCGCGGTTTCGTGGCTTAAAGAATACTAGATCTTCGTCTCGCGGGCAGCCGCTTGACCTGCCAGCCAGGCGCTTTGGAAGGCGAAGGTCAAATGCCAGCCGCCGCTGATAAAGTCAAAGTCCACACATTCGCCGACCGCGTAGAGACCCGGTCGGCTTTTGACGGCCATGGTCCGCAGATTCAGCTCCGACGGGGCCAGCCCGCCGCGTGAAGCCATCGCCACACGCAGAGGCGGAGCCTGTGCAGGTTCCAATGGATAATCGAACAGAATATCGCTCACTGTCACGACCATCTGCTTTGAGAGATTTGCGAAGGTTAGGGTCTCCGGGCAGCTGCTCGCCTCTACGCAATCCTGCCAAAGATAAGCGGCCAGACGATTTGGCAATTTAGTCTTCAGAAAACGCACAACACTATGTCGAGGATTTTCTGCGCCATAGCTGCGCAAGACATCTGCAAAGGTCTCCAAACTATAGTCCGGCAAGAAATTTAAACGCAGACTACCATTTATAAAATGATCCTTGTCGTAGAAGTCTGCAGAACTGTTCAAGATCAGCGGGCCGCTCAAGCCTCGTTTTTGCCACAGCATTGCGCCGCGACGAACGATGTCTAAGGCCTTTCTCCTACCTTTGATCCTATAAGTCAGGGCCGCATCCGGCAAACTTATTCCCTCAAGCTCTGGCGAGAATGGCTTCTGCAAGAGCAGGGGGGCGAGGGCAGGTGTAAAATCACGACAGCGCAGGTCCAGCGAGCGGAAGAAGCGTTGGGAATCTCCGCTGCTGCCCGTCTGTGGATAAGATGCACCCCCGCTTGCAACGATTACGCTATCCGCGTAGTATTCCGCTGTGTCCGTCGAGACCACCCAGCCAGCGCCATCCGACTCAATCTTTACAACATTTTGGTTGTGGGCTATTTGTCCGCCGCTTGTGAGAACTCCTCGCCGCAAAGCTTCGACCAGATCCGCCGCTTGATTGGTCTTCGGATAAACTCGACCTTCCTCATCGACATAGGAGGATACTCCCAGCTCAGCGAAAACTCGCCTGATTTCAGCCGGCGGCAGAGCGTTTGACAGAGGGCGCAAAAGCTTGTCAGCATTTTCCTCTAGGCAAAAAGCCGACTGGTCTGGCAACTTCATACTGGTAAAGTTCCCGCGACCTCCGCCGGTAATTGCAAGTTTACGGCCCGGTTCAGAACCTTTTTCCAGAATCAGAGCAGGAACACCTATTCGCCCGGCTGCCAACGCTGCCATGAGTCCGGCGCTGCCGCCTCCGACGATCAAAATCGGAACGCTTTTGTTCATATTTCCCTCATTTCAGAGTGAACTTCGTCAACTCGCTCACTCCTTACACATCTTACTGATATAATAGCGAAGAAAAAAGCCAAGGGAGGAATCATCGTGTCAGAGACTTACATTCCACCATACTATACAAACCTGATGAATCTCTACGAGACGCAGGACGCTATCGAAATTATCAAAGAGACATTCGCTGCAAAATTGCGGCGCAATCTCAATCTCAAGCGTGTCTCGGCACCCTTATTCGTCATTCCGACCTCCGGTTTGAACGATGACCTCAGCGGCATTGAACGTCCGGTGCGCTTCGAAGTGCCGGCCTGTGGCAACCAAGTCGTGGAAGTAGTCCATTCTTTGGCCAAATGGAAACGTCTTGCACTCTATCGCTATGGGTTTTCAGTAGGGGAAGGCCTCTATACGGATATGAACGCCATTCGCCGAGATGAAGCGCTGGACAACCTCCACTCGATTTATGTCGATCAGTGGGACTGGGAGCTGATTATCAAACCCGAGCAGCGCACCCTGGAGTATCTCCGTGAAGTTGTGGTCAAAATATGCGATGCGATCTTCGCTACTTCCGTCAGGCTTCGGGAAACTTATCCCGAACTGCCGTCCTACGAACACCAAGAGGTCTGCTTCCTGACAGCTCAGGAATTGGAAAATGCTTTTCCGGATAGTTCACCTAAAGAAAGAGAGTATCTGTGGGCCAAAGAACACCCCGTTACCTTCCTGATTGGGATTGGCGAAGCCCTGGCTTCAG
>JAAYZH010000029.1 GCA_012514965.1 Clostridiaceae bacterium
CGGGCTTCTGGGGGCAAATATCCGAGTTATCCAAGCGCAGTAGCCGCACAACTCGGGTAGTTGCCACGATTCGGGGATCGGTGGACAAAATTTTTAGATATTCCAAGCCTGAGCACACACTTTCGCAAATTTTGTCCAGATCAGGGGGTGCGGTGGACAAATTTCACGTTTATCGGAGCACCGAAGCCAGGCAAACGTCATTTTTGGCCAGATTAGCTGCAGAGGCCTACTCTCTGCCGGAACAAAAAGACCGCATCCGGGGACGCGGTCTTGGAACTTCAGTGGGGCTCTTAAACGAGCTTGTCCTTGAGCTTGGGATCCGACAGGAGGTGGAAGTGAACGTGGAAGACAGTCTGGCCGGCGCCGCTTCCACAATTGTTTATCACGCGATAGCCACTGTCCCCGACCCCTAAGATCGCGGCAATTTCCGGCACTGCAGCCAGGACTGCCGCCGCGTCATCCCGACCCGCGGCTGTACGGCCGAGGTCTTCGATATCGTGGTAGTGCTGCTTGGGTACGATCAGCACATGCGTCTGGGCCTGAGGAGAAGCATCCTTGAAACAGGCGATCTGGTCGTTTTCGTAGACCATCGCAGTTGAGATCTCGCCGTTCGCCAGTTTACAGAATATACAATCCGGTTTTTGCATGTCGTTGCCTCCTTCAGCAGTCAATGGTCCTTTTCGAGTGTTATGCGGCTCGTTGCGGTGGTGCGATTAGGAGTTGGGCAGCGTCTCGCCGAGCTGTGTGTAGACTTCGGCTTTGGCTGCGGCCAAAGCATCCCCCAGCTTCTCGACGAGCTTGCCGCCGGCCTGCGCCATGTCGGGCCGGCCGCCGCCGCCGCCCCCAGCCGTGGTTGCGGCGGCTTTGACCGCGCGGCCCGCGTGCACGCCGGCCGCCACAGCCTCGGGCGAGGCCATGACCAGGAAATTCAATTTGCCCTCGGCCTCGCGTGCCAGCACAATGACGGCCGGCGCGAGGCGGCTCCGGAGGTCGTCGCCGAGGTCGCGAAGCCCGTCAGCGTCGGCGGCTTCGGCGGCGGCGACCAGGACCTGGACGCCTCGAACGGCGACCGCCTGCTTGTAGAGGTCGGCGTTCTGCGCGCGGGCCTGGGCCGCGGTCAATTGCTGCAGCTCGCGTTGCAGGTCGCGATTGTCCTGGACGAGCGAGGCCACGCGGGTTTCGAGCTCGGTGACAGGGCTCTTGAGCTCGGCCGCGAGGAGCTGCAGCCGGCGGCGGTCTTCGGTGGCCAGGGCCTGGGCCCTGGCGCCGGTAACGGCTTCGATGCGACGGACGCCGGCAGCGATGGATGATTCTGACAGGATGCGGAAGCTGCCGGCCTGGGCGGTATGCCGGAGGTGGGTGCCGCCGCAAAGTTCCATGGAGAAATCTTCGCAGGATACTACGCGGACTGCGTCACCGTACTTCTCATCGAACAGCGCCATGGCGCCGGCGGTTTTGGCCTCCGCAACAGACATGACCTGGGTGGTGACAGCGTAATCCGCCAGAATTGCATCGTTGACGATCTGAGCGATCTGCTCGAGCTCGGTCTGGGTGACTGCGCTGAAATGGTTGAAGTCGAAGCGCAAGTGTTCGGCGTTGACTTCGGAACCGGCCTGGGTGACATGAGAGCCGAGTACTTCGCGCAGGGCTTTGTGCAGCAGATGGGTGGAAGTGTGATTGCGGGCTGTGGCCATGCGGTTGGCTTTGTCCACGGACAAGGTGACTTTCGCCCCTGCTCTGAGGATGCCGCGGGCGACAACGCCCTGGTGGAGATACAAACCACTCTGTGTCTTCGTGACCGAACGGATCTCAGCCAGGCAGTTTTCGCCCTGGGCAAGCAGACCGAAGTCGCCTTCCTGGCCGCCGCCTGTGGCATAGAATGGCGTGCGGTCTGTCACGAACATGAAACTCTCGCCTTCACCGAGTGAATCAGCCAGGGCCAGCTCACCGGTCTCGGCGTTCTGCGAGATCAGGTAGAGCAGGTCGGCTTCGTCCTTAAGGGTTTCATAACCGCTGAACACAGTAGGCTTTGCTTGTCCGACGGCTTCGGGAAGGGCGAGGCCGCCCCAAGCGGTTTTGACATTCTGACGGGTGTTTTCCTGGGCGCGCAGGCGCTGTTCTGCCATCAAGGCAGCGAAGCCGGCGTTATCGACGTCGAGGCCGGATTCGGCGGCGATCTCTTTGGTCAGGTCCACAGGGAAGCCGTACGTGTCATGGAGGCGGAAGACGTCATCGGCAGACAGCACGACATTGCCGGCGGCTTTGGCCGCGTCGATATACTCTGTGAGCATCTGGTTGCCTTGCTGCAGGGTGCGGTCAAAGCTCTTCTGCTCATTGGCAATGGTATTCATGATGAATACTTCGTGTTCGAGCAGTTCGGGGTAGGCCCCTCCGGACTGGCGGATGACTTCTGCGGCCAGTTCAGTCAAGAAAGGACCTTCGATGCCAAGCATGCGGCCGTTGCGGATAGCGCGGCGCATAAGGCGGCGCAGAACGTAGCCGCGGCTGCTGTTCGAGGGCGTGATACCGTCGCCGATCATCATGACAGTCGAACGAATGTGGTCGGTGATGATGCGAACCGGTACGTCAATGGCCTTCGTCTTGCCGTATTCCACGCCTGACATGGCGCAGACTTTGTCCAGAATGGAGCGAATTGTGTCGACTTCGAAAATGCTGCCGACATCCTGCATGATGGTGGCGAGACGCTCCAAGCCGACACCGGTGTCGATGTTCTTCTGCGCCAGAGGCAGGTAGCTGCCATCTTCTTGTCTATCGAATTGGGTAAAGACAGAATTCCAGAACTCGACGAATCGGTCGCACTCACAACCGGGTTCGCAGCTCGCCTCGCCGCAGCCGTATTGCACACCGCGATCGAAATACACTTCCGTACAGGGGCCGCAGGGACCGGTGCCGTGTTCCCAGAAGTTGTCGGCTTTGCCGAAACGATAGATGCGTTCTTTGGGCACGCCGACTGTCTCATGCCACATATCATAGGCTTCGTCATCTTCCTCATAGACGGAAGGATAGAGGCGGTCGCCGGGCATGCCGAGGACTTCTGTGCAGAATTCCCAGATCCAGGGGATCATCTCTGCCTTGAAGTAGTCGCCAAAGGAGAAATTGCCAAGCATTTCAAAGAAGGTACCGTGGCGGTCGGTGTAGCCGACATTCTCAATATCGCCGGTGCGGATGCACTTCTGGCAAGTGGTAATCCGTGAAGCGGGGGGCTTCTCCCGCCCCGTAAAATATGGTTTGATCGGGGTCATGCCCGCGTTGATCAGCAAGATCGAAGGGTCGTTCTTCGGTACCAAAGAAAAGCTGGGCAGCCGCAAATGGCCGCGTTCTTCAAAAAAGCGGAGATACTTTTCGCGTATCTCGTTTAAACCTAATTTCTCCATTTATAAACCTCTCGCCCAAGGGATTTTTTCTCGCTGCATTATACCACAGCAGGTTGAAATTCCAACATTGTGTATCTATTTACCGCCAAAAAGAAGACTGAACAACGGCTCGAACCATATTTATCTTTGTACATAATTATATTTGCTATATTATTCACTATTTTATAAATTATGCACCAGTTACTGAATCTTTCCAGCACTTGGTTGTAAATTGTAAACATAAATATATTGATATAGACCATCTAGTTGGTGTAAACTTTATGTGATATAGCAAATAACATAACTCTTTTGTTTGA
>JAAYZH010000258.1 GCA_012514965.1 Clostridiaceae bacterium
CGGGCTGACCTTTACAGGCGGTAACTTTTTGGGCGTTTTCGAGGAAGGCAGCGGTAACTGGATATCGGTAGTCAAGCCTTTTTATAACAGCGATGGCCGGTATTTGGCCAATCTCCAGCTCCACTATCGTATGGTAGTTTTTGAGCAATCCTATCAGAGCATCATAAATGGTCTGCTCCTGGTGATTCTGCTGGCAATTCTCCTGGCGGTTGCTGTGGTGAAGGTGTATGCCCGCCGAATGGCCAAGCCCATCGAGCTTCTCTCGGAAGCGGCTGACCAGGTGGCCAAAGGGAATTTCGCCATGCGGGTCGATGAGACATGGCTCAATGACAACCAGATTATCGGGGCCGGTTTGCCGGAAGACGATCTCCTGATTCTCATGCAGACCTTCAATCGCATGATCGAGCAGATCGAGCGTCACAATACAGAGCAGAGAGATTTCATCGCCAGTATTTCACATGACTTGCGTACGCCCTTGACCTCTATCGGCGGCTTTGTGACCGCGATTCTGGATGGAACGATCCCGCCTGACCGCCAGGAACGCTACCTGGGCATAGTTCAGGACGAGACCCGCAGACTCACCGCGCTTGTAGCGGATATGAATGACGCAATCGCCCTGGACAAAAACAACGTCACGGCTGATATCACGAAATTCGATATCTATCAGCTGATCAGCCGCGTGTTTTCGAGCCTGGAAGTTTTGCTCAGCGCGAAGAACATCAGCGTCCAGACTGATTTGGCCCAGGTAGCGGGGCAGACGGTTTACGTCATGGCTGACGAGACACAAATTGAACGCGTCCTGTATAATTTAATCTCGAACGCGGTGAAATTTGTGGATCAGGATGGCATTATCGCCGTGAGTGCCAAGCGAAACGGCCCGGATATCCTTGTTGTTGAAGTCGAGGACAACGGCCCGGGCATTGCCGAAGCAGACCTGCCGCATGTCTTCGACCGCTTCTTCAAAGGTGACCGTTCGCGTACGGACCGCAAAGGCAGCGGCCTGGGCTTATATATTTGCCGGCGTATCCTGCAAAATCACGGACAGTCAATTTTTGCGGGCCGCAGTCCGATGGGCGGGGCGAGATTCGAATTTACCTTGCCGCTGGCATAAAGCTGTTGTTGTGATGGATAGGAGTGTATGGATAAGAGACCCACAGGCAAAAAGCTTGCCTCAATTGTTATAGAGAGACTTACCGGTATTTATGGTGAACCGATCTGCACGCTGGATGACAGGGATGATCCCTGGCGCCTGCTGGTGGCGGCGATTTTGGCCGCCCAGTGTACAGATGAGCGGGTGAACCTCATCACACCGGCCTTGTGGCAGCGTTTTCCTGAGATAGAGGATTTTGCCCGCGCCTTGCCTGTGGAGATCGAACCGTACATTCGCAGCTGCGGACTTTTTCGCAACAAGGCCAAGAACATCCATCTGGCGGCGCGCTTCTTGATCGAAGAGCACGAAGGCGTGATTCCGCAGACTATGGAAGCTTTGCTGGCTGTACCCGGCGTAGGGCGTAAGATAGCGAATCTGCTCCTGGGGGACAGTTTTGGCCAGCAGGCAATTGTGGTCGACACACACTGCGGGCGTTTGGCCAGGCGGATCGGGCTGACGGAGGCCGAGGATCCGGCCAAAGTCGAACAAGACTTAATGCGTGTCGTACCGGGGAATAGCTGGACAGACTGGGGACACCTGATGGTGACCCACGGCCGGGCTGTCTGCAAAGCCAGGTCACCGGAATGCCCTGCCTGCGTGCTGTCGGATGTTTGCAAACAAGGCAGAGCTGTTTTACGGAAGGCGGGCCAGTAGATCTTGACGCACGCAACGGATACCGTATTGAACAGGGACAAGCCCGTCACCGCTCTCAGCGGTGTGTCTGCCAAGCGCGCGCAGCAACTGGCGAAATTACAGATCGAGACCATAGGAGACTTGGCCGGTCACTTCCCCAGACGCTACGAGGACTGGACCTCGCTCAAGCCCATCGGTGACTTGCAAGACGGCGAGGACGGGGTTTTCCTGGCGCAGGTCCAGAAAGTGCCCACTCTTTTTCGCAAAGGCACACGAAGTACCCTGCAGACCGTTTTACGTGACCCCAGCGGCGCGATCAAGGGTGTCTGGTTTAACCAGCCTTATCTCCAGGACAAACTGGCGGTGGGCGATATTTTCTTGTTCCGCGGACGCGTCAAGCGCGAAGGGCGGAGCTTCTCTGTGTTCAATCCGGCTTTCGAGCCGCAGCCGCAGGCTGTTTTCCCCGAAGTAGGGGAGAGCCTGGCCGAAGCAGTAGCCGATACGTTTGTGCGGCCGGTCTATCCCACTACTCAGGGATTGGGCCAAAACCTCCTGCGCGGTTTCGTCGATCGCGCCCTGGCCGCAGTGATTCCGGAACTTGACGAGACTTTGCCCGGCGAGATCCGCCGCCGCTACTTACTGCCTGACCGAGTCTGGGCCTACACGCAAATTCACAATCCGGATCATCTCGAAAACTACCGCCTGGCCAAGCGACGCCTGGCTTTTGATGAACTCCTACTTCTCCAGTTGGGTTTGCGGCTCAGCAAAACAGCCGAAATGCAGCGCAAGGCGGTTCCGCTGCGTTTTACAAGCCAGCCGAAACTGCTGACGGAACTCAAGAAGAATATCACGGCACTGCCATTTCCTTTGACCGGCGACCAAAAAAAGGCCCTTTCCGATATCCTCAAGGACATGGACAAAGCAGTAGCGATGAACCGCCTCTTGCAGGGGGACGTCGGCTCGGGCAAAACGATCGTCGCTTTTTTGGCCATGCATGCTTGCGTTCTCGCGGGAAGACAGGCAGTACTCATGGCTCCCACCGGGATTCTGGCCAAACAACACGAAGACAGCCTGCGCAGGCTGTTTCCGGATATCCCCGCCGAACGAATTGCTTGCCTCACCGGCCAGCAAAGCGCCGCGCAGAAGCGGCAGGTCTATGAACGCCTTAAGTCTGGTGACATCATGTACCTGATCGGGACACACGCTGTGCTGCAGAAGGGTGTGGATTTTCGTGCCCTCGGACTTGCGGTCACAGACGAGCAGCACCGTTTCGGGGTCAAGCAGCGCCTGCGCCTGATCGAGGAAGGCGATGCCCATGTTCTGGTTATGTCTGCGACGCCCATCCCGCGAACACTGGGTCTGATCGTATACGGTGACCTCGATGTCTCCGTGATTTCTGAGAAACCGCCCGGACGCAAGCCTATCAAGACGTACACCGCGCGCACGAAGGATATGCCGCGTCTGCATGCGATGATCCGCCGCAGCGCTGCCCATGGCAACCAGACGTATGTCGTATGCCCCATGGTCAACGAAAGTGATGATTCAGATCTGCAGTCTGCTGTCGAGTTATATGAGCGTTTGGCAAACACAGAGCTCACGGATCTGCGGGTCGGTCTCCTGCACGGCCAAATGAAGGAAAAAGACAAAAACGAAGTCATGGATCGCTTTCTGGCCGGAGATATCCAGGTTTTGGTCTCGACCACCGTGATCGAAGTGGGTGTCGATAATCCCATGGCGACTTTTATGCTGGTTATGAATGCCGAGCGTTTTGGTCTCGCCCAGCTCCATCAGCTGCGCGGACGCATCGGGCGCGGTGCGGATGAATCGATTTGTGTGCTGCAAAGCGATGTTGGCGAGGGACTTGCCCGCGAGCGTCTCGTCACGTTGTGCAAAAGCGAGGATGGTTTTGAGATAGCTGAAGCCGACCTCAGATTGCGTGGCCCGGGCGATTTCTTTGGCACTCGTCAGCATGGCCTGCCGACCTTCCGCATGGCGAATCTCTATGAGGATCAGGAGCTGCTCAGTCAGAGCGCGGAGGCCTGCAGTCACATTTTACGTGACGACCCGACACTGGCGCAGCTTGAGCACGCTGCTCTGCGGGAAGAAGCGATTCGTTTTTTGGCCCAAAGAGAGGCTTGATTTATGCTATATTTGCAATATACGAACAAGATTCGCATGCACGTGGTGCATGTGCTTGAGGAGCGTGCGGTATGCCAAGAGTAGTTGCCGGCACAGCCCGTGGTATTCCGCTTAAGACGTTAGCAGGTGAGGCGACTCGCCCTACCTCGGATCGGGCGAAAGAAGCTGTGTTTTCGAGCCTGGGACAGCGTGTACTCGATACCGAAGTCCTTGATCTCTGTGCCGGCAGCGGGCAGCTGGGGATCGAGGCACTGAGCCGCGGGGCTGCTTCAGCCGTATTCGTGGATCAATCCCGGGCCGCTTGCGGCGTCATCAGGGAGAATCTGGCGAAGACGGCTCTGTCTGCCGCCGGCGAAATCCGCTGCCAGGAAGTCCTGGGAGCCGCTCGAAGTCTCCTCGCCGCCGGGAGAACGTTTGACCTGATCTTCTTCGATCCGCCCTATGCCGCGGCAGAGAAACTCCTGCCGTCGCTGGCGCAGCTGCTGGAGGAGGGACTCCTGAACAGAGATGGAATTCTGGTAACCGAGCAGGCTTCCCGTGGCTTCAGCCCGCCGCAAGGGCTGAAATTACAGTGTTTCAAGCGTTGTCAGTATGGGGCTGCAATGGTATCATTCTACAATAAAGCGACGGCGGAAAAGGAGGATTTGACTTATTGATAGTAAAGAGTTTGTCTATCCGGGTTCCTTTGATCCTTTTACGAAGGGGCATTTGGACATTGCGACACGAGCCGCGAAGCTTTGCGCCAAGCTGCATATTGTCGTCTTGATCAATCCCGCGAAGCGCGCAGCCTTTTCGGAGGATGAGCGAGTAAACATGGCTCGCTTGTGTCTGGCACAGTATGACAATATCGAGGTCAGCTCCTACAACGGCCTTTTGGTAGATTTTATGCGTGACAGGGGCTTGCGAGTGGTTGTGAGAGGACTGCGTTCAGAATCGGACTTCCGCTTCGAGACAGAACTGGCCGCGACGAATATTTTAATGTACCCTGACTATGAGACCATCCTCTTGCCAAGCAAGACGGATTATTCCTTTACGAGTTCCAGCATCGTGCGTGAGGTCGCGTCCTACGGAGGCGACATTTCCCGCATGGTGCCTCCGGAGATATTAGAATTGATTCAAGCACGTTTCGCCGGGCAGACTCGGCAGGACAAATAAGCTGCACAGGAGTGAACTATGGCTGACATGACAGATAGAACCGATTCCCAGAAGCACTACGATAATTCTCCCAAGGAAGATTTGAAGGATTCTTATGAGCTCCTGGACCGCATGGAACACAGTATTTTGCAGGCGCGGTCGATGCCGTTTTCGGCGAACTGCATTATCGACCGCGAGGAGTTCCTCGTCTTGATTGGTCTCCTGCGCGACGGTTTGCCAGTGGAATTGAAGCAGGCAAAGTGGCTGCTTGACCAGAGCCGCGAGCTGCTGGAGACAGCCAGACAGCAATCTTCCGAGATTGTGGGTGACGCCCAGAATCAGGTTGCCCGGATGATCGACGAGCATGAGATTACGCAGCAATCCCGCCTCTACGCTCAGGACACCGTGGCGGAAGCCAATGAAGAAGCGCAACAGATTCGTGAAGCGGCTATCCAGTACACTGAGAAGAGATTGACGCAGGTCGAAGACCATCTGACGGAAGTTCTGGTCACTGTGCGCAAACATAAGAAGGACCTTCAGGGATAAGGATTTCACATATGTTCAAGAAATTGTTTGGAGAAGATATGAATAAGGATAACGAAGCAAGCGCTCAGCCGAACCAGTCTGAGGGCAGCCAGACTCCTGTTACTCCTTCTTTCGACATGGCCGGAGAAGGGGTTGCACCTGCTTCGGAAGCCCGGAATCCGGAGCCCGCAGCGCCAGGCTATCCAGAATACAAGCCTTCAGACACAGCTGCTGCAGCTGCTCCGTACGGCACGCCGCATCCCGCTTCTCCCCAGCCCGCTCAGCCTGTTGAACCCAAAGTCAGTACATCTGAACCGCAGAGTTTCACGGATTATGCGCGTCGCAGAGAGGCCGCCGGCGGTGATGCGCCGCATACGCAAGCCGCACCCCAGAAGCCGATTAGTCAGCCATACACAAGCGCACCGGAACCGGCACCAGCTAAGCCGAAGAAGAGTTCTCCTATGAGGGAGAAGGCGAGAATCGCCGGTCGCAGCATCAGCCGCCCCTGGTTTGTTGCAGGCAGCGTGATTACTTCTTTCCTCATGGTTTTTGCAGTGATCGGAATATTTGCTACAGCCGGCTGGTTCAGAGAACGCTTTGGTGACATGGATACGCCGCAGGAAGCCGGCAATACGCTGGTCAGTATGATTTCAAACGATGATTTCAAGGGCTATCAGAGAATTTTGGCCTCTGATGCAGTGAAGGCGAATGACAAGGCTCTGTTCGAGTCGCTCAAAGAAAGCCTTGAGAACACAGCCGGTGATCAGCAGCTGGTCTCGAACTTCATTCTGATTCGGCTTGAGAATGGGAAACAGTACCTTTGCTCAATTTATTTTGATGAACACCGCAAAGAGTATGCCATCCGCTCGGTCCAGGAAGTGCCGATCCAAATGCAGAATATATTTGTATCCTAAGGGGAAACATAGATGAAGAAACTACATAACGTTTGTGTTTTGTTCGGTGGGGTTTCCACCGAACATTTAATTTCTTGCCGATCCGCTTATAACATTATCCAGGGGCTTGTGGAGGCCGGTCTGGAAGTTGCGGCGGTAGGGATGACGAAGGAGGGCGAATTTCTCCGCTATCTAGCTGATCTCGAAACCCTTCGCAGCGGCGAGTGGGAGGAAGCTGCCCGCGCGGCTTTGGCTGAGGCCGGAGCTGCTGCGCCTTCGCCGGCGGATATCGCTTCGCCTGCAGCTTTTTTGGCCTATCACTGCGGTGGTACGCGGCCGGATGTCGTTTTCCCCGCGGTTCACGGGATCAATTGTGAAGATGGTGTATTGCAGGGGTTTCTGGAGATGTGCGCCGTTCCTTATGTCGGATCGGGGGTCTTGGCTTCTGCTGCCGGTATGGACAAAAGCTTCGCGAAGATCGTCTTTGAGGCAGCCGGTATTCCACAGGTGCCGTTTGCAGTTGCCCGTCGCGCAGATATCAGGCGCGATCCAGAGGGCGAGGCTGAGAAGCTGGTGAAGGAACTTGGCCTGCCCCTGTTCCTGAAGCCAGCTAACGGCGGGTCTTCTGTGGGAACCACCGCTGCGAAAACAGCGGAGGCTTTGGCCGCAAGCTTGCAAACCGTGGCGGAATTTGACGAGAAAGTGCTTGTCGAACGTTTCGTGGATGCAAGAGAGATAGAGGTCGCCGTTATGGGCAACCGCGAGCCGCGAGCGGCACTCCCAGGCGAGATCGTCAAAGAAGCGGATATTGAATACTATGATTACGAGACGAAATACTTTAAACAAGGAGCTGTTGCCGCGGTACCAGCTGACATTCCGGCTAGCCTGAAAGAAGAAATCTCGGCCTTGGCACTGCGCGCCTACCAAGCCCTGGGGTGCAGCGGACTCTCCCGAGTGGATTTCTTTCTGGAGAAGGGCAGCGGCAAGCTCTATCTCAACGAGATCAATACCTTACCCGGCTTCACATCCATCAGCCTGTATCCTTTGGCCTGGCAAAAATCCGGCCTAGATACAGCAGAACTCCTGCGCGAGCTCTGCTGTCTGGCGCTAGAGCGCAGTGAACTGACCGGTCGCCGCACCAGAGCGTAAAGAAGAGGAGCATATGCCGCACATAGATGTACTGATAACCATACATAATCGCCAAAGCGATGAGGAGGGGCAGACCCACACTGTCAAAGTGACGACCGAGGGCAAACTTTACCGACGCCCGGAGGAGAACGTGTTAATCTATCGCGAAACGGAGTCGTCCGGCCTAGATAATACAACCACGAAGGTAACGATTCCTCAGGACGGCTCAGAGGTTGTGATAACCCGCATCGGCGATCATGAAATGAAGATGCATTTCCAGAAGGGTAATCACTACCAAACTCGTTTGGCCACACCCTTTGGCTATGTTGATATGGGTTTCTTTACGCAAAACCTGGATGTGAAGATTGGCGATAAGCAAGGTGAGATCCGTATCGATTATTCGCTGGATTTCAACCACCAGCGTCCCATCAGCAACCGGATCAACATCAAATTTCACACGATGGGCGAGGAAGCCTTGCCGGACACTGCTTCTGCAGCGGAGGAGACCATCTGATGCGAATCGAAATATCAGCGATGTTACAGAAGGAAGGGCAGAGGGAAGAGCTGACTTTTAGCACCGAGCACGGAATACCCCTTGAGGACTTTGGCTCTTATCATTTTACAGCTCCTTTGGCCTTCAAAGGTACTTTATTGTCAGAGGCAGACCGCATCGTGCGTCTGCGCGGTGAGATTATTGTGAATTGGCAGTCTGCCTGCGTGCGCTGCTTGAACGAGGTCACCCGGGAAGAGGTGATTTTGGTCGATGAACAGATTTACCCGCCCGGTTATCACGCCGAGTTGAACCGTTCCTATGCCGAATATGGGTTGGATTACACAGACCCCGAGGACCCTCTTGGCCATGAAGAACTCATGTTTCACGATGGGACGCATGTGGAGCTGGACAAGTTGTTCTCCGATCTGGTATTGTTAGCGCTGCCGATCGGGGTATATTGCGCTGACGATTGTCCTGGCCTGTGTCCTACCTGCGGCAGACGACTTGATGACGCAGCATGTCACTGTGAGAATTCTTTACGAGCGAATTCTCCATTTGACAAATTGCTCTAATTGTTGTAAAAGTATTAGGC
>JAAYZH010000259.1 GCA_012514965.1 Clostridiaceae bacterium
AGGCCACGAATCTGGGTAAAAAAACCGTTTATCTGGCCAAGCCCCGGGCACACACTTTCGCAAATTTTGTCCAGATCCGAAGAGGCGGTAGACAAAATTAGACGCTTATCAGAGCAACAGGGCCAGACAAGCGTCCCCCCCGTCTAGAATCGCAATCAGGTCGACCAAACGCCTTTAGCGCTCCGGAAGCATTTTTAGCCAGAGCCCCTGCCAGCGCGATATGAGCAGGGCCGGTCAAGTGCATGCCGTCGACCAAACGCCTTTAGCGCTCCGGCAGCATTTTAGCCAGAGCCCCTGCCAGCGCGATATGAGCAGGGCCGGTCAAGTGCATGCCGTCGAGGGGATGCATTTCGACGCCCGGAATGTGCTCGGCATCGAGAAAGCGGAAGCCATTGGCGGTGGCCAGAGTGCCTAGGAAACCGGCCAGCTCGGCGGTCTTCACGTCACAGTCACGGCCCATTTCGCGGGCGAATTTCAGATCACGGTAGGCGGGCCGGATTACGGGCGGGCAGATCAGAAGGATATCAGGCTGATCGCGCCAGCAGGGTGTGTGGGCCGCCTTCTGGGCCAGGCGGATGATGCCTTTGGCCATCAGCTCAGCGTCGCAGGCGAAGCGTTCCTTGCTGTCGTTCGTGCCCAGCATGATGACCAGGGTATCGATGGGGACGTGGCTCAGGAGACAGGGGGTGATGTAGGTGAGACCGTTCAGGCCCTCTGAAATGGGGTCGTCGAAGACCGCGGTACGGCCGGGCAAACCTTCCTCGATGATGTGCCAGTCCTCGCCGAGCAGCGTTTGCAGGACGGTCGGGTAGCGCTCGTCGGCGGCGTAGCGGCCGTCGTCAGCCGGATCATAGCCGAAGGTGTTCGAGTCGCCGAAGATCAATACGCGCGATTCGGGTAGATTGGGGAAATTCATGGCTTGTACCTCGCTTCGTTCTTAAAGTAGTTTGGCGGCCACGGCTTCGGCGGTGGCGATGTTGTTCGCATAGGTTTCTTTGGGGTAGAGGCGGCAGTATTCGTGGAAGAGGACGTCGATGATGTAGAGTACGGCCATTTTGACCGCGACGGAACCGCCTTGCAAGGGTGTTTCGTCGGAGCCGCAGATCAGCAAGATGTCGGCCAAAGAAGCGCCCGGCGACTTGGTGTAGTGCGTGATCAGCGCGATCTTGACACCGCGTTTCTTCGCGGGACGCAGGAGCTCGAGCATGTCGCGGGTGGCGCCGGAGTAGGAGACGAAGAGGATTAGGTCATCCGGCTCGGCGAGGGAAACGGCCATGGCCTGCATGTGCGAGTCCTCGATGAAGACGAAGTGCGGAGCGACCGTGACGAAGCGGCCCCAGGCCTCCATTGCGAGGATCAGGCTGCCGCCCTGGCCAAAACAGTAGACCCGCCGGGCTTTGGCAATATACTGCGCTGTCTGATGGATGTCGTCTTCGCGAAGCTGGGCCTGTGTCATGCGTATAGAGTTGACGTTGTTCTCGTAGAGCTCGTTGCAGAGGTCGAAGAAGCGGTCGCCCTGGTAAGGGCCCTGCTCCTGGTCAGCCTGCGCACCGCCGGCTCCGGACACGGATGACTTCGCGACGGCGAGCTTGAATTCGCTGTAGCCCGAAAAGCCCAGGCTGCGGCAGAAACGAGTGATGCTGGCTTCGGCCACACCACATTCTTCCGCCAACGTCGTGATGGACATGAACTGAGCCTCGGTCTTGTGGGCCAGTATGTAATCAGCCACTTTCTTCGATGACTTCGTGAGCTGATTGTATTTCTCCCCGACGGAGAGAAAGAGGGATTCTGTTTCCATCTGTTTGTGCTCCTTTGGCAAAAGTGTCTTTGCGCAGCGTGAGGATAATGGTCTTGCTTCTATTGTAGTCTTTCCTTATTGTAGAAGAACCACAGTAAACTTAACAAGTAAAAAGATCTGAATTCGCATAGAACCGACAAAGCGCACAAAATAAAAAATTATTTTCATAGTAATAGGCACATTGAAAATTATTTTCACAATGCCTATAATGACCTCAAGAAATCCGGACCGGGCTCTCCGGCAAGGCGTGCCCGGCAGATATACCGGATCAATTGTACAAGATCATGGGAGGTAAAATGATGAAGAAACTAGCATTGGCTCTGGCTGGTACGATGGTGGCCCTGTCAGTCGCAGCATGCGGCGGCACCACTGCCACGACCACGCAAGGCAGCGCAGCAGGTACGACCGCGAAACCGGCCGAGACCACGAAAGCAGCAGAAACCACGAAGGCTCCTGAGAATACCACTGCGGAAGCAGCGAAGGTCGAATTGACCTGGTGGGTGCCCCCGACCTTTATCCAGGACAAGGATGCTCCGGCCGGCACTTATGAGCAGCAGCTCGTAGACGCTTTCACCGCGGAGAATCCGAACATCACAATCAAGGTAGAGACCATTGACTTCACCACCGCCAGTGAGAAGATCACGGCAGCCATCGAAGGCGGCAACGCGGCAGATATCCTATTCGACGCCCCCGGACGTATTATTGAATACGGCAAGAACGGCAAACTCGTCCCGCTGGGCGATATGTTTACCGATGAGTTCGTCCAAGACGTCGGGAACGACGCGATGCTCTCCGCTTGCATGGGCAACGGCGAATATTATATGTATCCGCTGTCCGCTTCTCCTTTCTACATGGCGATCAATAAAGACATGTGGGAAGCTTCCGGCGCCATGGAACATGTAAACCTCGAAGGCGACAGATCCTGGACCACCGATGACTTTGAACAAGCCATCATCAAGCTCGAAGCAGCCGGCTATAACCCAGGTGTGCTCTTCTGCTCCGGCCAGGGCGGCGATCAAGGCACCCGCGCCTTTATCAACAACCTCTACAGCAGCAACACAGTCAACGCCGACCGCACAGCCTACGCTTTTGACAGCGAAAACGGCATCAAGGCTTTGACCAAGGCCCAGGAATGGCTCGATGCCGGTACACTCGGCAACGGTGTCGCCTACAACGGCGGCGGCTCGATCGAACTCTTTGTCGCAGGCACCACTTCTTTCGAAACCTGCTGGGGCACTTCCGCGGCCGGCAACAACGCCGCCACCATGGAAGCAGCCGGTGTCACGCCGATCTCCCTGCCTTTCCCCTCTGACGACGGCAAGGCTGAACTCGAATACCTCGTCAACGGACTCTGCATCTTTGACAATGGCGACGCGGCCAAAGCCGACGCAGCCAAGCTCTTCATCAAGTGGCTCGCTGACCAGACCGAAGCCGTGACCCGTACCGGCGCTTTCCCTGTCATGCAGTCCATGGGCAACCTCTATCCCGGTGACGAAGAAAAGGCTCTGCTCTCTGAATTCACCAAAATGTATGGTCCTTACTACAACACCATGGATGGCTTCGCCAACATGCGCGCTCAGTGGTACGGCATGCTGCAAAAGCTGCACGAAGGTGCTGACCCGGCCACCATCGCCAAGGAAGCCGTCACAGCCGCCAACGCCGGCATGAACCCCTGATAGACATTCCGATCACGCATACACATAATCACTACGTGTAAGTACGACCCTTACCTGCCATAAAGGGTAAGGGTCGTTTCTTTACGAAAGAGTGTCCAATTGAGGAGGAAATACCCATGACCACAGCCAAGCCAAACCAGCGAGGCAGCTCCCACAACCTGATGCGTAAAGAGACAATCGTCTCCTACTTGTTTCTCCTGCCGGCTCTGCTTTTCTTTATCGGCTTTGTACTCCTGCCGATGGGCCTGGGCCTCTATACCAGTTTTTTTAACTACACTATGAAGAATCCGGTGTCCGCGGATACTTTCGTCGGACTTCGACACTATATTGACCTCTTTGGCAACCCAGCCTTCTTGCAGGCCGTGCGCAATACGGTCTTCCTGGTCATCGTGACCGTGCCCGCCGTGACCTTGTTTTCTCTCTGGGTCAGCTCCTTTATCTATCGCATCCACGCCGGTCTGCGCTCCGTGTTCCGCATTATCTTCTATCTGCCCGTCGTCACCGGCACTGTTGCCGTGGTCGTGGTGTGGAAGTGGATTTTCCACGAATACTACGGCGTCCTGAACTATCTGCTCAAGAGCGGCGGCGTGATCGAGAAGAACATTTCCTGGCTGGGCAGCTCAACCTGGGCCATCTGGTGCATCATCCTGATCATGTTCACCACCTATGTCGGCCAGCCCATCGTCCTCTACGTAGCCGCGCTTGGCAACGTAGACCCCTCGCTGATCGAGGCGGCCAAAGTCGACGGCGCCACAGACATGCAGGTGTTCTGGAAGATCAAGTGGGCGCAAGTCATGCCCACGACGCTCTACATCATGGTCATCACCACGATCAATACCTTCCAGTGCTTCTCCCTGGTCCAGCTGCTGACCCGCGGCGGCCCATCCGGCAGCACCAATACCGTTATGTACATGCTGTACGAAACTGCCTTTAATCTCTATGACTACGGCTATGCCAATGCCATGGGCGTGATTTTGGCCATCATGATCGGCATCTTGAGCGCCATGCAGTTTAAAGTCATGAGCAAAGAAGTAAGCTACTAAGGAGGCAGACGATGAATAAGCTGAAGAAATCAAGTCCCTACAACATTCTGACCATGCTCGCGCTGATCCTCCTGGCCCTGTCGTTCTTGTTCCCGCTGTATTGGATCATCACCGGTTCGTTCAAGTCCCAGATGGTGGCGGTTTCGGCCACACCCGCCTGGTTCCCGCTGGAGCCCACCGTCGACAACTACATCCGCCTGTTCAAGAACCCAGCCGTCAAATGGCTCACAAACACCGTATTCGTCTCACTGGCCAGTATGGTGCTGGTGCTGCTCACCGCCTCTCTGGCAGGCTATACTTTGGCCAAAAAACGCTTCTACGGCCGGGCCTTTGTCTTTGCCCTGATCATCGCCTCCATGGCACTGCCCAAGCAGGTGGTCCTGGTCCCGCTGGTCCGCATCATGGACTTCCTCAAGCTCTCGGATAACCCCTGGGCAGTTATCCTGCCCACCGTCGGCTGGCCCTTCGGCATCTTCCTGATGAAGCAATTCTCCGAAAGCATCCCCAATGAAGTCCTGGAATCGGCCCGCATCGACGGTGCCGGCGAACTGCGCACCTTCGTGTCCATTGTCACCCCCATCATCAAACCGGCCTTCGGCGCGCTCGGCATCTTCACCTTCATCAACACCTGGAACGATTACTTCCTCCAGCTGATCATGCTGCGCTCCCGGGCAAACCTCACCATCTCCCTCGGCATCGCTACTCTCCAGTCCGAATACGCCACGAACTACGGTCTCCAGATGGCCGGTGCGGCCCTCGGCTCCATTCCCATCATCCTGATCTTTATCTTCTTCCAGAAGTACTTTACCCAGGGTATCACCATGGGCGCGGTCAAAGGCTAAAGCAGCCGGCACGCGTTGCGCGTGCTCTCCCCAACGAAAACACAAGGAGTTTATTATGAATACACTTGATAAGTATCGCGGCATTATCCCGGCCTTCTACGCCTGTTATGACGAAGACGGCGAAGTGAGTCCGGAGCGCGTCCGGGCTCTGACCCGCCACCTCATACGCAAAGGCGTCAAGGGCGTCTACGTCGGCGGATCCTCCGGCGAATGCATCTACCAGAGCGTCGCTGACCGTAAGCTGACCCTCGAGAATGTAGTGGCGGAGGCCAAAGGCGAGATCACCGTCATCGCCCACGTCGCCTGCAACAACACCCGCGACAGCGTCGAACTGGCTGCCCACGCCGCCAGCCTCGGCGTCGATGCCATCGCAGCCATCCCGCCGATCTACTTCCACCTTCCCGAGCATGCCATCGCCGCCTACTGGAACGCCATGAGCGCCGCGGCTCCCGACACCGACTTCATTATCTACAACATCCCGCAGCTGGCCGGCGTAGCCCTCACCATGCCGCTCTTCCGCGAAATGCAGAAGAATCCCCGCGTCGTCGCCGTCAAGAATTCTTCCATGCCCGTCCAGGACATCCAGATGTTCAAGGATGCCGGCGGCGAAGACTTCATCGTCTTCAACGGACCTGACGAGCAATTCGTCGGCGGCCGCCTGATGGGTGCCGATGGCGGCATCGGCGGCACCTACGCCGTCATGCCCGAACTCTTCCTGAAAGCCAATGCTCTTCTTGCCGAGGGTAAGCTCGAAGAAGCCCAAGCGTTGCAATTCCAGATCGACCGCATCATCTACGCCATGTGCGAATGCCGGGGCAATCTCTATGCCGTCATGAAAGAGATCCTGCGCCGCCGCGAAGGCCTCGACATCGGCAGTGTGCGCGAACCCCTGCCGGCTCTCGTGCCCGCAGACCTGCCACAGGTCGACAAATGCGCAGCCATGATCGACAGCGCCATCGCCGGCCTCGCCCGCTGACGCCCGCCACGAAAGGTGCAAACAACAATGGATAAACAAGAATTACTTGATATGCAGCAATGGACGCGTGCCGAACTCGACAGCTCCATCGCATTCTGGCTCGCACACGGCCTGGACAAAGAGCATGGCGGCATCTACACCTGCCTGACCCGTGAAGGCAACGTCTTCTCGACGGACAAAAGCGTCTGGATGCAGGGCCGCGCCGCCTGGACCTTCGCCTACATGTGCCACGTCTACGGCACCCGCCCCGAATGGCTCGCCGCCAGCCGCTCCTGCCTGGACTTCCTCGAAGCCCACTGCGTAAACCACGAGGCCGGCGGCCGGCTCTACTTCACCGTCACCGCCGACGGCCGTCCTCTTCGTCAACGCCGATACTGCTTCTCCGAAGCCTTCTACACCATAGGCAACGCCGAATACTACGGCCTCACCGGCGAACCAGAATATCTGGAGCGCGCCCGCCGCGCCTACCAGCTGGTCTATGACCTGAACCACGGCGCTCCGGATCCGGCAGGCATGGGCCCCAAAACCATCCCCACAACACGCAGCGGCCGGGCTTTGGCCGACCCCATGATCTTCCTGAACGTCACGAATATCATGCTTCGCGTCGATCCCGAACGCAGCGAACGCTACGAGCGCTACGCCGCCGAAAGTGCCGGTGACATCATCCAGTACCACTACAAGCCCGACCTCGGCTGTACACTCGAGAGCGTCGGCCCCGACGGCGAATTCCAGTCCGAATTCACTGCCGGCCGCATGGTCAACCCCGGCCACGATATCGAGTGCAGCTGGTTCCTGCTCGACGAAGCGAATCGTACCGGCGATACCACCCTGCATGCGCAAGCCGCCGATATCTTCAATCTCGCCATCGAAGCCGGCTGGGACCGCGAATACGGCGGTCTGCTGTACTTCCTCGACTGCCAGGGCTTGCCGCCCGAGGCCTACGAGCACGATATGAAGCTGTGGTGGCCCCACAACGAAATCCTCATTGCCAGCTTGATGCTCTACCGCGACACCCGCGAAGAGCGCTACCTGGAGTGGTTCCGCAAAACGCTGGACTATTGCAAAACCTATTTCGCCGACCCCGCGTACGGCGAATGGTTCGGCTACCTGCGCCGTGACGGCAAGCCTACCGAGCCGCCCTGCAAAGGCTCGACCTTCAAGGGCCCCTTCCACGTGCCGCGCAGCCTGATCATGGTGGATCGTCTGCTGGCCGGCCTGCTGGCTGAGTAGGGTGGGGCGATTTTACGAATAAGTGAGTTAGTGAGTTAGCGATTTGATTCGCGCGGGCCCGCCTTCCTTCGGGGGAGGCGGGCTTTTTGCTGTGGCAGGGGCGGGGGTGTAGGGTGGCTGTAGGCTGGGGGGGGATTGGAGTGGCGGGGCTGTACTGGAGTAGACTGGACAAAATTTGCGAAAGTGTGTGCTCGAGGCTTGGAATAACGAAAATTTTGTCCACCGCACCCCCGGATCTGGACAAAAATTGCGAAAGTGTGTGCCCAGGGCTTGGATAAACGTCAAATTTGTCCACCGCACCCTCGAATCTGGACAAAATTTGCGAAAGTGTGTGCCCAGGGCTTGGAATATCGAAAATTTTGTCCACCGCCCCCTCTGATCTGGACAAAAATTGCGAA
>JAAYZH010000260.1 GCA_012514965.1 Clostridiaceae bacterium
CACAGGCGTTCTGGTCTTGACTAAGGTTTACGACCCCCGCGTCATGCAGCTTGCGGCCGCTCTGGCTGTCGTACTGTCCTTCTTCCCTGCAGTCAGCGGCGCGATCCGCTCCATCCCGGTTGCCATCATTGGCGGCGTGTCCCTGATCCTCTACGGTATGATTTCCGCGATCGGTGTCCGCAACCTCGTTGAGAACCAGGTAGACTTCACGAAGAGCCGTAACCTCATTGTCGCGGCGTCCATCTTCGTCTGCGCCTTGGGCTTCAACGGCAGCGTCAGCGGTATTTCTATCCCAGTCGGCAGCGCCACCATCCAGCTGTCCGGTCTGGCCATCGCCGCCATCATCGGCATCGCCCTGAACGCCATTCTGCCTGGTAAGGACTATGTCTTTGACCAGGAAACACCCCACGACACCGGCGTCAACTTCTCTGGAGTGGATACCACAAAAGAGGGTAAGAAGGCTTCCAAGTAAACTTGGTAAGGCCCGAAAAGATCGATTCTCGAACGTAAGCATTTATTAAGATGGGGGCGGCCCAAGTGCCTGCCCCTTTTTCTTGTTTTCACGTTATAATGGACAAAAATCGACGAGCAAATTTGGAGAAGGGGTCCTATGCCAGTCGCTATTTCTGTAATCATGCCAGTTTATAAAGCTGCTTCTTACCTGCGCGCGGCCGCTGCCAGCGTGCTCGGGCAGACCTTCAGCGACCTAGAGCTGATCTTGGTGGTCGACGGTTCACCCGACGACAGCAGCACCATAGCGGACGCAATTGCCCGGGAAGACACCCGTGTGCAGGTGTTGCACAACGCGCAGAACACTGGGGCCGGCAAGGCCCGGAACGCGGGCATGGCTTTGGCCAAAGGCGAGTACATCACTTTCGTCGACGCCGACGACGAGATCGATCTCACCCTCTACGCCACGGTTATGCAGCGCCTGACAGCCAGCGGCGCGGACTGCGCTGTCTGGGGTCTCACGGAGCAGTACTTCGACAAGAACGGCGAACTGCTGCGCGAGAACACCCTTCTGCCGCAGGACAAGGACCTTCTGACCCCTGAAGCCGTCCGCTGCTCCATCCTCGAGCTCGAGCAAGTGACCCTGTTCGGCTATCAGTGGAACCACCTCTACCGCCGCTCCATCATCGAGCAGCAGGGCATACGATTCGAGCCAATGGTGCTCTATGAAGATTTCTTCTTCAACCTCAAGTTTATCCGTCATGCTTGTTCCCAGAGCCAGCTGGCAATCGCGGGCTATCGCTATGCCAAGCGGCCGGCGGGCAGCATCACCACGCGTTTTGTCCCTGAATACTTTGATTTGTCCGTAGCGAGGGTCGAGAGTCTGGCGAATGCCTGTCGGGAGTGGGGGCTTCTGGATCCGAAGAGCAGCGATATCCTGGGCCGCATCTTCCTGCGCTACAGCCTGTCGGCCCTGGCCAGGAACTGCGATGCGCGTTCCGGTTTAGACAGAGCCGGACGCAAGGCTTTCGTCACCCGCCTGGCAGCCCACCCCCTGTTTCAAGCGTTCGGCAGGCAGGCTCGGCCCACAGAGTACACGTTGCGTGTGCTGCGTTTTGGCCTGGACCACCATATGAATGCTTTGGCCCGCCTCCTGGGCCGCCTGATCTATCTGGTCAAGCGTGAATTCGTCGACCTCTATGCCCGGCGCACCCAGATCAAGAGGAACAGCTGATGGAACGTGTCCTGGTATATGGCATGACCTATAACCTCGGCGGCATCGAGAGTTACCTCATGAACCTCCTCGAGCGCCTCGATCCGCAGCAACTGCAG
>JAAYZH010000261.1 GCA_012514965.1 Clostridiaceae bacterium
GCGGCGGCAGGATGTTCTTCAATTCGACACGGTTGACTTTGATGCCCCATGGATCCGTGGCTTCATCCAAAATAATCCGCATTCTGGTGTTAATCAAGTCTCTTGAAGTCAAAGTCTGATCGAGTTCAAGGTCACCGATAATGTTACGAAGTGTTGTTGCTGAGAGGTTCTCGATTGCCATGATAGGGTTTTCGATACCATAGCTGTAAAGCTTCGGATCCGTTACCTGAAAAAAGACCACGGTGTCAATCTGCATGGTTACGTTATCACGCGTGATCACTGCTTGCGGTGTAAAATCCGCGACTTGCTCTTTGATAGAGATTGTTCGGGCAATTCGATCAATAAAAGGGATCTTGAAGTGCACGCCGGTCTGCCAGGTACTCTGGTAGCTGCCAAGCCGTTCCAGAATCTTGACTGAAGCCTGTGGAACGATCTTGATGCTGGAAAAGATAAGCGCTATCAAAATCGCCGCGAAGACGATAAGGATAATGGCACCGGAATCGATTGCCAGGACAAATCTTACTGTGTTTTCCATGTTGTGTTCTCTCCTTTAATTTTTTGTGATTTCCAATTCTGCTCGCAACAGTCATCTGCTGTCTGAGAATTATGTTTTGCAATTCGTACCTTGAAAAGATGTGAGAAAAAGAATTTCAGAATGCCTAGAATCGCTTTAGCCAAACGGAACGACTACGAGCTTCACTCCGCGCAGCTCCGTAATCTTCACAGCGGTCCCGACTTCGATGGCTTGTGAGCCGTCTGTTCTCGCACTCCAAATCTGGCCGTTCACCTGGACCTGCCCAATGTTTTCGACCGGGTCTACCCTCTGAATGACTTCGCCTTGCTTGCCAATCAGGGCATCTGCATTAGTGGCTTGTTTCTGTGAGGGCAAAATTCCCATCTTTCTGCGCAGAAGAACAAAAGCAGTAAGCAAGACTATTGAGCTTACAAGCATAAGCGCAACCTGCCCGGGCAAACTCATACCCAGCAAGGAAGCAATTAACGCAATCAAACTTCCCGCAGTGAACCAGACGCTGATCAGGGCGATCGTAATCATCTCAACAATTAAAAATGCTGCTGCCAAAACCAGCCAAATAATCCACATGTAATCCATCGCTTACCTCCTCGTGTTCCGGATCGCTTAACATTGACTCGCCAAGCTGATCTTTCTTTCACTATTATCACTCTTTCAACAAGAAATAACCAGAACAGGGGGTACACGCTCTCCTGAAAGCACAAAACGAGCCTGCTAAACATAAGAGCAAAAAAATGCCGTCAGAAGACGGCAACAGCAAATTGAATTTTAACTTGAAGATCTACCATCAGCGATGGTTCAGTCCACCCAGCACTCCGTTCTCAATCGCCTTAAAAACGAGAAAGGCAGAAACATTGATTCGAGTAGTCAGGAGTTCATCGTCCGAAAATGACTTTAAGCTCTCACTATTATCGAAACCGGTACCTCTGACGCGATAATTCGTAGAGGCGTAGTTAGGGTCGACATTCTCTTTCAGCTCATCAAACGAGGCAGCGCTAAATTCGAAGGACTCCATCAGAACACAAGGGATCAAAGCGCTGTCAAAAGCACGATAATCAGAGACTGTCGCGCTGATTTCGCGGAACACGACTTGTTCCGGGGGCGCTTTAAATCCTGAAGGAAGGGGCTCTTCCGCTAGTGGGTTCGGAATCAAAAAGGTGGCCTGATTCTGGAACAAAGTCTCACCGGCTCGAGAAGCTGTAGACTCGCGCAAAGCGATGTCGGCGATCTCGTAGAGTGGCTGGCGCAGGCTGTACTTGTAGTCGGGGTAGAGTGAAGACCAGCCGGCATTTGCGTAGAGCTTGCCTCCGCTGTACAAGCTTCTAAACTCATAAAAACAATCCGTACGTTCTTTCTCTGCTCTGTCCATAGCATCCACATACGAGCGGGCTCCGGCTAAATCGCTGAAGCTGCCGCCGAATGCGATCAGAACGATGTCATAGCCCACGGAGTGACGCTTCAGCTGTTGAGCCAGGGTAAGCAAGGCTCCGACTCCCGAGGCATTGTCAGAAATCCCGTCAGCGTCTTCAGGAGCGGCAGGATCCGTGTCGTAGCGGGCCCCTACGATGACCTGGCGGCCAAATAATCCGTACTCAGCCTTGGCGCGTCGATTATAAATCTCGTAGTCAAGATTCTCGATGTTCTCTGATCTGGCAACAAATCCTGAACCGGGAATACGCACGACAATATTCGCCGATCTGCCGCCTTCGGGCAAAGTAAACGACCGAACCTCAGGCACGTAACCCATCTTCTCAAATTCCTGCCGAATCAGGCCTGCGCTGGCAGCTTCGGAGGCGGTTCCGGCTGCTCGCGCGGGATAGGTCGAAGCAAGACGTTCAGCGAAGTCGCTGCCGTAAGTACCATAGCGAGACAGCTCACTGACTGTTCTCGTATCGGAACAAGACACCAGGACAAGCAGAGCGAAGATCAAAGCGAAGCAGCTTAGCTGTCGCAAAATCAATCCGCTCCCGGTACTCCGTTTCTGATTCATGTAACGCTTCCCTCTCCAATATTTCGGTAAAAGCACACCTGATTGTGTCACCATTGTATCCATAATTATATTTCGTAATTATACCTGAAACACAGGAGGAATGAAAACGTTCCGCAGGACACAGATTCCGCCGCGGCAGTTTTTTTGGGTGAGAAATGCCCTCTGACACATTTTTCACAAAATAAGTTTTCTTTTTCTTGGCAGCTGCTATGATAAACCGATGATTTGTTCAAGAAAATCTGCTTGGTTTATACTAGAATGTGTTTACGTACTATGGGAGTAAATTGCTTTCACACGGAAGGAGGACAGTTGGATGAGAAAAACAAACACGAAAAAAATCTTTGCGCAACACCTAATAACTGTTCTTCTCATCTGCGTGATGGTTTTTTGGGGCGCCGGGGTGCCGTTTCTTGCAGCAGCCGAAATATCATCGGTCGACATTTCAACAGAAGAAACGAGTCCAACGACTGCTCCGAGTACTGCCGTCACCACCCCTGCTGCCTCCTCTACATCTGAAGGCCCTGATTATGAGACAGGCAACCAAGAAGATCAGCCGTTTGCCTGGCAGCCGCCTTTTGAAGTCGAGCACGACGCGTATTACGTGTTTGATCTTGAACGCGGAGGTACACTGTTCGAAAAAAACAGCAGGATGAAACGTCAGGGTCCTTTGGCCGTGAATACAATGCTCGCTTTACTGGCTCTTGAGAATTTAGATAACAAAATCGCGCTGACGGTCAGTCGCGAAATTGCCGAGCGCTCGAAGAATGAGAATATCCTCAACATCGAATTACGAGCCGGGTCCAAGTACAGTCCTGAATTTCTCCTCCATAGCGTTCTGCTCTATGATTCCAAGGCCGCAGCCAGGGTCCTGGCCGAGGCTTTGGCCGAAGACATGGCTGCTCTTGCTGACAATATGAACCGACGCGCGCGTGTCTTAGGGATGGACAGCACAGAGTTTATGACGACGATTTCCGGCGAACTGAGTGCGTATTCTAACCTGGCGGATTTGGCCAGACTTATGCAGCAAGCTGTTTCAATGAGCACTTATAACAAGATTTTCCAAACCAAGAGCGACATATATTTCCAGGCCGATCAGCAGCCAATATACCTTGAGAACCGCATGTCCTACGCTTGGACCTGGAGCAATAATTTGATCAAGGGTTCCAGCCTGGCGCGAGCGGGTCTCACCTACACCATCGCGTACACAGCCTCTGGCCCTGATTACTCGATCATGGTCCTGCAAACCTCGACCGCAAAGTCCGCCAGTACGAATTCCGATCTCATCACTTCAGCGGTCTGGGAAGCATTTGATATCATGGAGGCAGTGTTCGAGGGCTACGCGAGAACGGTTCTGGTGACGCGCGGAGCTCATTGCACAGATATCGTGCAACAAGACGGCATTACAGTCACGCTAGTTTACCTGGACACCGTTTATTATATTCGCCCGATTGGCGCTGCTGACTTCGAACCGGCTCTGCAGCTGTCAGTATCCGAAGTGCTCCCATTGCCCATTGAAGAAGGAGAGCGATTGGGCCAAATGATTTTTACGCTCCCTGATCAGTCGCGCTATGTAGTGAATGTCGGGTCAGACCGCGATATTTTGACACACAATACCAC
>JAAYZH010000262.1 GCA_012514965.1 Clostridiaceae bacterium
CGACGAGGAACATGTCATGACGGATCCAGTCTTTGTCCTTTGCATTATAAGCAGAGTCCTTAACGATCGGAGCGCCGAATTCATCCAGCTCATAGTGTTCGCCTTCAAAGCCGTGATAGAATACGAAACCACCTTCGGGTGTTGCGATCCAGTCAAGGTAGGTCATGGCCGCTTCGACTTTGTCTGCAGAAGCAGTCTTAGGCACCATGATGATCAAGCCGCCGGGGCTGTATGCGGTGGAGTAAATCTCGCCGTCTTTGACATTCTTCAGAGCAGGAATCGAGATAAACTCAGCACCTGGTGTGTTGGCGCGCAGTGTCGTCTCAGGAGAATTTCTCAGAGGATCTACATTGTAGTTGACGTTTGATTCATAGAAGGACAGTTGGCTGTTAACCATTTGCTGTGTGAAAAGATCTGTCGTGCTGGCATAAAATTCTTTGTTCATTAAGCCTTCGTTATAGAACTTATTCATGTAACGAACATACTCTCTGTAGCCAGGATCCATGTAGAAATCATTATGGTCAGCGATATCGAGCGCTTTGGGATCGTCAGCAATCTCGGAGAACGCCATCGTCATGTTGTTGCGATAGCCGGTACCGGTTGAGGTCGACTCTAAGCCCCAGAAGTAAGCGCCGATAACATTCGTAAGTCCGTCCGGATTCTCCTGTACAGTCGCTTTTACGTATTCATACAATTCGTCCGGAGTGCTGGGGAGCTCCATATTCAGCTTCTCTACCCAGTCATTGCGGACAAAGAGGTTCGAGTTAGCTGTAGTAGCTCTGCGGGCGACGATACCATAGAGAGCATCGTGACCGCGGCCGATGTTCATAACGTCTTCACCCAGGTAGGCTTTCAGGTTCTTCGCCTGGTCCTCACCATCAATGAATTCTGTAAGATCCCATATGCCTCCATCCAGGAAATAGTCTTCAGCGTACGAGTAGGTGTATGTCAATGTGAGATCAGGAGCCGTGCCGGACGCCATCATTGTCTGCATCTTAGTGATTTCGTCTGAACGCGGTACTGCGACAAACTCTAGATTGATCCCCACTTTGGCCATCGCGTCTTGCGCGTGTTTGGTCCATCTATTTTCTAGAATCGTGCTGCCTTCCGGCGCATTGCTTCGGTCAAACAATTCGACTGTCACCGTAACGTTGTCAAACTGCTTTTCACCATACGTGGTTACATAGCCGCTAGGTTCAGGTTTGCCTTCAGTGGTGGTCTGGCCCGCCTGTGTGGTCTCTCCTCCGTCTGGCTTCTGCGTAGTAGTTTGGGTTGTGTTGCCGCAGGCCGCGAGCATAGAGATCATCATAGCCATGGACAAGAACCCTGTCAGTAGTCTCTTCATTTCTTCACTTTTCCTTTCTCTTTTTTATTATTCACAGTGTATCTGTGATAATCGATTGTCAGCCCTTTACTGATCCGAGCATAACACCCTTGACAAAGTATTTTTGCAGCCAGGGGTATACAAGGATAATCGGCAGGGTAGCGACGGCGACACTGGCCATCTTCAAGGATTGTGCCATGACCTGAGTGCCCAGGCCTTCATTGTTCGAGCCGGCATTGGACAGTTCGTCAGCAAACAAGAGGTTTCTCAATCGCAGCTGTAAGGTAAATTTATCCGGCGAGTTGATGTAGATAAGGGCATCGAAGTAGCTGTTCCAGTAGAAAACGGCATAGAACAGGCCAATGGTGGCGATGATGGGAACCGATAGCGGCAAGATGATCCGTACGAGCACCTTCAGCTCATTA
>JAAYZH010000263.1 GCA_012514965.1 Clostridiaceae bacterium
TATTTGCCACGATTCGGGGTTCTGGGGACAAATATCCGAGTTATCCAAGCGGAGTGGCCACACAACTCGGTTATTTGCCACGATTTGGGGTTCTGGGGACAAATATCCGAGTTATCCAAGCGGAGTGGCCACACAACTCGGAAATTTGCCACGATTCGGGGTTCTGGGGGCAAATATCCGAGTTATCCAAGAACTGCCGAACCGACGCTTAAAGATGAGATCGAACACAAAATATAAAAAAGGAAGCCTGCTGGGGCTTCCTTTTCCACTAAATTGGGCGCGGCACCATATCCTGCGCACCTCTCTTTTCAAGCCCGACCCTACTCGGCGGCAGCCTCGTCGGCGCGGATTTTGGCGCGGCGGACTTTGCCGGAGACGGTTTTGGGCAGCTCGGTGGCGAACTCCACGAAGCGCGGGGACTTGTAGGCGGAGATGCGGCTGCGGGTGTATTTACGGATGTCGATGGCCAGCTGGCGGGTGGCTTCGAAGCCGGGTCTCAGGACGACGGTGACCTTGATGGCCTGGCCGCGATGCTCGTCGGGCACGCCGGTGACTGCACACTCGAGGACTGCGGGGTGGCCGAGAACGACGCTTTCGACTTCGAAAGGGCCGACGCGGAAGCCGGAGGTCTTGATCATGTCGTCTAGACGGCCGATGTACCAGTAGTAGCCGTCTTCGTCGACCATGGCTTCGTCGTGGGTGTGGTAGTAGCCGTCATACCAGACGGATTCGGTGAGCTCTTCGGCGTGGGTGTAGCCCTGGTAGAGGCCGATGGGCTGGTCGGGTCCGCGGTCGGCGCGGATGCAGATTTCGCCGGGCTCACCGGGGGCGCATTCTTGGCCTTCGTTGTTGAGGAGGACCATGGGGTAGGTACCGGTGGGCTTGCCCATGGAGCCTGGTTTGGCCTTCATCCAGTAGTAGGTGGCGCAGCTGAGGACGGTCTCGGTCTGGCCAAAGCCTTCTTTGAGCTCGAGGCCGGTCTGACGCAGGCAGTCGTTGAAGACTTCGGCGGGCAGGGCCTCGCCGGCGACTGTGAGGTTCTGCAGGGAGGTCAGGTTGTAGGTGGACAGGTCCTCCTGGAGCAGGTAGCGGAAGGTGGTGGGGGGCGCGCAGAAGGTGGTGATGTTGTCTTCGGCCATGTGTTGCAGCATGCGGCCGGGATTGAAGATATTGAAGTCGTAGACGTAGAGGCCGGCTTCCATGATCCACTGACCGTAGATTTTGCCCCAGACGGATTTGGCCCAGCCACTGTCGGAGACGGTGAAGTGCAGGCCGTCGGGATCGACTTTCTGCCAGTATTTGGCCGTGGGGATGTGCGCGATGGGATAACGGAAGTTGTGCGAAACCATCTTGGGGTTGCCTTCGGTGCCTGAGGTGAAGTAGAGCAGCATGGTGTCGTCGGCAGTGGGGAGCTGCGCGGGGGCGGGCTTGGTGAAGGGAGGGGCGGTGATGAGGCCGAGGTCAAAGCTGTGCCAGCCGACCTTGGAATCCATGACCATGATCTTCTGAACGGGCTTCTCGTACTGGGCGATGGCGTCGTCGACGTGGTCGGAGGCTTCGCCTTCGGCGGTACAGACGACGGCTGAGACGCCGGCGGTGCGCAGACGGTAGAGAACATCGGAGGCGCGCAGCTGGAAGGTGGCGGGGATGGCGATGGCGCCGAGCTTGTGCAGGCCGAGGATGGCGAACCAGAACTGGTAGTGGCGGCGCATGATGAGCATCACGCGGTCACCCTTGCCTATCCCCATTTGCCGGAAGTAGGAGGCGGCTTTGTCACTGCCGTCCTTGAAGTCGCGGAAGGTGAGGTCAAATTTCGCGCCGCGATCGTTCGTCCAGCGCATGGCGCGGCGGTGGGGTGTCTGTGTACCCAGGCGGTCGATGACGTCGTAGGCAAAGTTGAAATCGTCGGGGCAGTGCAGGCGGAAGTTTTCGACTTCACCGGCGCTGTTATAGCTTTCGTCGATGTATTCTTTGTGTAGATTGAGCATATATCCTCCTAGTATGGAAAGAATGGCAAATTTCGCAATGTCGAGGAAAGGATAGCACTCGACAAGAGCAAAAAATACGGAAGTGGTTTTGTGATCAAAGCATAGAACGAGAATCATTCAATTTTTGACAAATATTTCGGGGAGATTACAAAAGAAGGGGGATTTTACCTGGTTCGCGCCGGCGGGGCGGGCTGATAAAACCCCCAAAGGCCTAAGGCCCCTGGCGATGCACAGGCGTGTTCTGCCGCTACAGCCGAATCATCCTACTTTCTTGTACGTAAATCGCTCATTGAGGTCAACATCGGTGTCGAAGTCTGCTGTAATCTCGCCGCCTTCATCACGGGTCACGTCCAGCCCGGTCAAGTGGACCGCGGCGCTGCCCGGCGTACTGGCTAAGATCAGGCTGCCGTTCACGTACGCAACGGACAGGTCCCCGGAGTAGGTGGCTGTCCAGGTGGTTTGCGAGCTGCCGAGCCGCGCCTGGGCTTCCATTGATCCCGACACACGCAGGCTCCCCTGCCCGGTCTGGAGGTCGATTTCGCCGCTTAGCTGCGCCGCGCTCAGGAGGGCCGTGACCTCTGTGGGCTCACTCATGCCGCTCGTCCCGGTGAAGCTTGTGCTGAGGGCCGGGGCGCTGGCCGAGATCTTGCCGGCGTTGTCGACCGTGATTTCCGGGAACTGCTTTTCTAGGCACAACCGCAGCGCCCACTCATTGGGGAAGACACCGATCGAGCTGCTGGTGCCTGTCACGTAGGTGCCGGGGATTCCCTCCTCCTGGCCGAGGACAATGGTCGTAACGGGCATCTGTACGTCCAGGTCGACGGTCATGTAGGGCTTGCCGGCGTCGAGGTCTTTTTCAGTTTTGAAGAAGCTGGCTTTGGCCGGGGCTCCTTCATGGAGATAATTGTAGAGGGTCGCGGCGAAGACGGTCTCGCCCATGCGCTTGTCCGGCTGACTGATCCAGTCATCTCGGCGCGCGGCGTTTGCGACGGTCTCGAAGCGAATAAAGTCGTCGGCGACACGCGAGTTCCGGAGGCCGGGTTCTTCGGCATCAGGGTCGCGGACTTCGAAGCTGATCTCCTGATTGAGGTAGAGGACCAGATCGTCTGTCTCTTTTTGCAAGCCCTTTTTCATTTCCTCCAGGATCGTGCGCTGGACTTCCGCGAATACAGGCTTCAATTCCTGCATCAGCTCGTAGCGCATGGCCTCCTTGAGCTGGTTGATTTCACTTTCGGTGGGCCAGCGCCATTGCTCGTCTGTGATGGCGCAGAAGTCTTTGGCAAACTGCAGCTGCTGGAGTCCGTCGAGGTACCAGAAGGTGTCGAGATATTCCTCGATGAGTGCCTCCACCCGCTCCTGCATGGCTCGGGGATCGCGCTGATAGAGCTTGTAGATGTCCATGAGGGCATCCTGCCATTTTTTCGCCGTACCAAGTTCGAGTCGCTGCAACGCTGCGCCGCTGCGGGTGAATTCCCACTTGTTCGCTTTGCTGTTATAGGTCTCGTTGACCACCCAGGGCGAGTCTGCCGATGTCCCTTCGGCCAAAGCTTTGGCCTGCTCCGCGCTGTAGGCAATGTAGGGGAAATTACAGAAGGTGCTGTAAGCTTTCTGGGCGTATTGCAATGAATCGTCCTGCAGGGAGGGCACGTAGGCGTGTTCATACCAGAACCCTGTGGCGAAGACGATAACCCCGGCGGCAGGCAGGATCCAGGAGCCCGGAATCGCCAGCGAAGCCCCGCCCAGAATCAGTTCGCAGATGTCGAAGATATTGTCCTGCAGGATCTTGGAGGGCGGATCTTCCTCCGCCCACTGATAGACGACCTTGAGAACGGTCACTGCGCCTCCCACCTTCATCAGGCGGTCCGATAGCTCGCGCGCGGCCAGGTCGCCGGTCTCGAAGATGGTATACATCGTGAGCGGCGCGGAAACGGCCCCGACTGAATCATTGAAGATCGACAAGCCCTTGTTGACCAAAGGATCCGAGCCGGTCTTGCCCTTCAGCTCGACGAACTGTTCGAACAAACCGTCATCCTCAATCCCGGCCAAAGCCTTCCGCAGCTGGGTATAATTCACCACAAGCGGCGTCAAGGGTCCCCGGTAGCGATCCTTATGATACTTGATCAGGCCAAAACGCGAAAAATGCGTGGTCGCGAAGCGGATTTCGCTGCCGTCGCTTTCAAATGGCAGATTTTCCCAAGCTTCAAGCGCTTCATTGTAGTAGGCCACTTGGACCACTTCGTCCGCCGCTGCTGTATTAGGGATTGTGATATCCACCAGCGTCGAGAACTCGCTTTGGCCATCCAGCTCGAAATCATAATAGTCGATGCCGCTGTACGGCTCGCCTTCCGGGTATTCAGTGCCGCTGGTCAGGCTTAACTCCGCCTCCGCCACCAGGTTGTGGCCGAAGTCGACCTGTACGCCGTCCAGATCCGCTGCCGGCTCGTCGGGTGAGACCAGAACGGAGAGAGTGCTTTCGCGCCGGGTTTTGGCCGGGCGGAAGGGTGTGCCCCAGATGGTGCGCCCGGAGATCATGGGTCCGATCAGGAACTCAAAAAGCAGAACCATCGCGAGTCCGGCGGAGACGATCGCAACTACACCGGCTGTCTGTTTTCTGGAGGCTGGCCGGGGTTGTGGGGCGGGCTTGGGCTGACGGCTCGGCTGTGCCGCCTGACGTACGGGCACCTCTCCCCGACTTGCTTGTCTCGCTGCCGATGGCGGAGGCGTCTGAGGCCTTGGCTGCGTCCTGGCTGGCGGCGGCGGCGCCTGAGGCCTTGGCTGTGTCCCGGCTGGCGGCGGCGCCTGAGGCCTTGGCTGCGTCCTGGCTGGCGGCGGCGGCGCCTGAGGCGCGCGCGCCAAAATCGGACGTCCGCATTGAGAGCAAAACCTATCCTCATCGGAATTTTGTGTCCCACAATTCGCGCAGTAACGCATCGTCTCGTCTCCCCCAGACCAAAGTACTTCAGAATCTTTAGATTTTTCGCTTAAAAATCGAGATCAGCCACCGGGTGCTGCCATAGCTCTGGGCCGATCCGACTGTGCTCACCAGCTCCCAGCCCTGCTTGCCCAGCTCGTTTAATTCATACTGGAAAGCTGCGGGGTCGACTTTGCCGCCGAAAAAGCCCTTGGCATCGGTGTAAAGGGTCTTGTATTCGAATCTGTCACCGTACACGTAACTCATTTATACTTCCTTCTCAGGCAGCTGTTGCCCGCGGCGGGCCGCGTGCTGCCACGGTTGTTGGTAAGCTCTATTATAAACGAGCAATGCGCTTGTTCGTAAAAAAATTCAAGAGACTTCGCGGTCGCGCCGCTCAAGAACGCGAAACAAGCAAGATGGTCGGGCTCCGCTATAATAGAGCGAGAAGCCCCTGTACTTTCCGGCAGGGCCGGCAGAATGGAAGGTGAATTGCGTGGCAGAAAAAAATCGAATCTACATAGCAATTGACTTGAAGTCTTTTTACGCGTCCGTCGAATGCATGGAGCGCGGTCTTGACCCCAATACCACGAATCTCGTGGTCGCCGATAGCAGCCGGACCGAGAAGACGATTTGCCTGGCTGTTTCGCCATCACTGAAGTCTCATGGCATTCCGGGGCGAGCCAGACTCTTTGAAGTGGTCCAGAAAGTCCGCGAAGCAAACGCTCTGCGCAAGCGCAACGCCCCGAGGCGCGTGTTTACGGGCGAATCCTATGACAGCACAGTGCTCGAGTCCTCACCCGAGCTGGCAATCTCTTATATCGCAGCGCGACCGCAAATGGCTCTCTATATGGAGTACAGCACCCGAATTTACAATATTTATTTGAAGTATGTTGCCCCTGAAGACATTCACGTCTACTCCATCGATGAAGTGTTTATCGATGTCACCTCGTACCTGAACACCTACCAGCTCA
>JAAYZH010000264.1 GCA_012514965.1 Clostridiaceae bacterium
GGCTGTTCAGGTGACCAGGCTCGAGGTTCAGGTATTTGGATGCGCATCCTGCTGCCGGGCCTGACTTTGGCCTCCGCGACGTTCTCGCCCTCGGTCGTGAAACGCAGCACTGCTTCGGCTCCCGGCTCCTCCGCATCCAGTGTGTATGAAACATCGAAGCTGCCCTCCGACCAGACTGCTTCGACGTGGACTTCCTGGACAAAGCGTTTCGGCAAAAACTCCAGCCAAATGCTCTGCCAAATCCCGCTGGTCGCCGTGTACCAGATACCGCCCCGCTCGAGCGCTTGCTTACCCCAGGGCAGTTGTCCCTGATCCGAGGGGTCACGCACGACAATTGTCAGCTGGTGAATGGATCGGTCGGGATTGAGGGCGTCCGTAATCTCGAGGCTAAAGGGCAGATAGCCATCCCGGTGCGAACCGACATAACTGTCATCCACCCAGAGGCTGCAGACCTGGTCAATCGCGCCTGCGTGCAAGAACACACGCTCACTGCTGTGAGCAAGGGTAAATTCACGTTTGTACCAAAGGCGTTCGTCCGGCTGCAGCTGACGACCTACACCCGACAGCAATGATTCCGGGGCAAAAGGCACCAGAATCTGCCCATCCGGAGCAAAATCACGAAACCTTGCGATCGGACCGGGAATCGACGCCGACTCGATCGGGACTTCTCGAGCCGGATCAAAATCACCCGGCTCAGCATGATCAATCGCATATTCCCAAATGCCATTCAGGCTCTGCCATCGATCCTCACGTCGCATCTGAGGCCGTGGATACTCATTCAGAACGGCAGCGCTGTTTCCGATCTCGACTTGCTCCAGTACTTCTTCCCCATAGGGAGTGTAGAGCTCATGCTTCTGTATCATGCATTACCTTTCCGGCCCGACGCCGCAGCCAAAGCCATGGCAAGAAGCTCACGAGGAGCACCGCGGCTCCACCCAAAAAAATAGCGGCCGTAGGCAATTGCTTAACCACGCCCAGTTCTTCATATACGTCCCCGGACTGCTTGATGAGAGCAGACCCGATGAAAGGTCCGATCACCATCGGCAGCAGCACCATAAAAATCATACGAATACCCTGGAAACGCCCGGCCATACCGGCCGGAATCGCGTCCTTCACCAAACCGGCGGCGATCGCAGTCAGCACCAAGCTTCCGGCCATCATCAGGAGACCAGCAGCGATCACAGCCGCCTGTCCGCGCGCAAGATACATAGCGACCAGCCCGGCTATCCCCATTAGCAAAGCCGCTGGATAGAGCGCAAGTTTGCCGAGACGATCGATCAGGCGACCAGCCGCAATGCTTACGGCAGCCGCGCCCAGGAGCACAGTTGCCAGGATCAGTGTGTAGTCTTTATATCCCAAAGTATTCTGAATATAAATGATGAGATACGGCATGTAGACCTGAGCGGCACACGAAATAATCCCCAGGAGCAGCAACGCCAGATAGAGGTCTTTGGCCCCCAGAATTGTGGAAGGCTTGAAGCCGTGCAACAAATTCTGCGACCAGGGCTCGCTGCTCGGCCGCCGTGTTTCGCGAGGGATCAGGAAAATACCCACCACACCCGTGAGCGCGGTGACTATTCCAATGAGAATAAAAAACAGTTGCCAGCGTCCGCTCTGGGTCAACGGGTCCAGCGCGCCAAATACCAGGAGCATGGCAAAGAGCGGCAAGGCTGCCAGCACTCCTTCGACCCTTCCGCGTGTCTTCGGCTCCGTGACATCCGTCACATAGGCGTTGAAAGCCGCATCATTCGCCGCCGATCCAAAAAAGGTCATGACACAATCCATCAGAATCACGATTCCGGCAGTCAGCAGGACCACATCCCGCGCAGTCGGGAACAGCCCCTGTACATTGTCCACGCTGATCCACGAGAAGCTCAGCGTAGAGAGCCCCCACAGAATATACCCGGCAGTCAGGAAAACCTTGCGCGTGCCGAGTCTGTCGGACAACGCGCCCATAAGCAGCGTCGTCAGCGTCGCCACCACCGCGCTCGCCGCAACCATAGTCGCAATCAGGGCGGGATCGGTGCTCACCGTGTTGTATAGAAACACGTTGAAATACATATTCTCGACCACCCAGGCAATTTGCCCGGCCAGGCCAAAAACCAGCACTACCAGCCAAAGCCGCGCCCCGGTCCGTCCCGGAACCTGCCTATCCGTCTGCACGCTGCACCTCCCTCTAAGAGTCACCGGTCCTGCGAAGACTTATCTCCGTCCATTGATATAATCATCTAGTGCCGACGCCAGCGTATCAAGGAAGGCCTCTTCGCCAAACGTATTGATCTTGAAGAACATAGCCTGGCTGCCGCCGGAAGTAATCACAGCAATGGAGAGATTCCGGCCGGACCCCGCCA